>JAOXRV010000514.1 GCA_025800435.1 Cellvibrionaceae bacterium
GCCGGCCTGGAATTTAGCAACAGCCAAGCCCACAGCGCCGCTTACGATGCCGAAAAGACCGCGGATTTATTTTGCTTGATTGTCAATCGCTGGCAGCAATTAGGTGGTTGGCCGCTGGCACAAAGCGAATAAGCCCAGGGCGCGCCCCGCCCCATAAAAGACCCGCACCAAAAGCACCAGCGGCTGTATTAATTAACGCGGCCGATGGCAAGCGGCGAACTCGGCCGGGGTCAGGCCAAACTCCTTTTTAAACGCGTGCACAAAATTGGAACTGTGGTTATAGCCGGCGGCAAAGGCGGCTTCGCCAATACTGCAGCGATCCATCACCAGGGCTTTTTTAGCCCGATCCAGGCGCCGCTTTTTAAAATAGGCGGTTACGGTAATACCGTAGCGGGCCTTAAACTGGCGCTGTAAGGTGCGCTCGCTCATGTTTAAGCTGGCGGCCAACTCAGCTATATTGCGGCAGTTGCACAGCTGGCGCTCGACCTCGGCCTTAAGCGAGCTGTCGACCAGCTGACAATCTGCCCCGGCCACCGAAGTATCCAGCTGCGCTTCCAAGGTCGCTAAGCAGCAGCTCAGCAGCTGCAGGGTTTGTTGCTCGCGTTCAAGCCGACCGTATAAATCTTGGGTTTTATCGCTCGCCATCAGTTTAGTGGCGAGGTTAATCAACTGCTGATCCGCCGCCCAGCTGAGCACCCGACTGGAGGTAAATATGCCCTGCAAAAGGGCCTCGTCCTCGGCTCCATGACAGTGCGCCAGCAGCCATTGGCGCTCGACAAAGACATTGACCTTTTTGATGTGCATACCGCGGTGCAGGTTGCGGCTCAACATTTCGGCATCGGCGTTGATAATGGCCGAGCAAGAAACCTGCTCATCGATTGGCGCCAGGCACAGGCGCTGGTCGGCGAAGGTATAATCAATGCGCCCGGCGAACATAATATTAAAGCTCAAGCCGGCCGGCAGTTGCAGCTGGTTTTGGCTGTCTTGCTGCTCGACCACATCACAGTAGTGCATGGACAGGCCCGGGGCAAAACTTTCGTAGGCAAACTTGCCCGCCATTAGCGGTGCGGTGTCACTGAGGTTTTGGATACTGTCGAATAAGCCTGCCCGCTCGGACTGGCGCTGTACTTCTTGGGCAAAAATTTTTCTACTCACCACACTCTCCTGTATCCGCCCCAAGCTGCTGGCGGAAGCTCATAATAGCTTGTCTGCTTTTCATAAGCCCGATGGATACTGCCGAATATGCCCGAATGATAAAATAAATGAGAATCATTAACAAATTATAGAGATACAGTCACGAGGAGCACCACAGTGAGCTTGCCACGCTATTTATCACGGTCCGGCCAACTGGCCCTGGCCATCTGCGCCGCCAATGCCGGAATCGCCGCCGCCGACACCATTATCGAAGAGACCGTGGTCTGGGGCACCAAGGTAAAGACTTCGTCCATTAAAGTAGACGAGGAAACCCTGGCGCTAAAACAGGCCGACCATATCAGCGATTTGCTGCGCACCATTCCCGGTGTGGATGTGGGCGGCGCCCACTCTCTCAACCAGCGTATCACCATCCGCAGCATGGACGATAAAGACCTGCGTATCACCATCGACGGCGCCAATCAAAACACCTATATGTACCACCATATGGGCAATTTACAGATTCATGCAGATATTTTGCAAGCGGCAGATATTGAAATTGGCAGCAATTCCGTAGTCAATAGCGGCCTTGGTGGCGCGGTGCGCTTTACCACCAAAACTGCCCGCCAGTTGCTCAAACCAGGCACCGGGTTTGGTGGCCGCTTACAACTTTCCAGCGCCGATAATGGCGGCGATGCCTGGGCCCTATCCGCCTACGGCACACTCGGCGACAGCGTCGATGCACTGCTTTACCACAACCAGGTCAAGCGCGATAACTACGAAGTGGGCGGCGGGGTAATTAAAAACCAAAGTGGCGCCATGATCCCCGGTACCGATGGCACGGTGCGCGGCCTGAAAGGCGAGCTGGACGATACCCTGATTAAACTCGGCTGGGAATTTGCACCGGGCCACCTGCTCAGGCTCGGCTATGAACACTATATCGACGAGGGCAACTACAGCTATCGCCCGGATATGGGCCTGGCTACTGATTTAGCCATCGGTGCGTCGCTGGACACGCCCCTGTTGTGGCCCACCGAATTTAGTCGCGACACCATCACCCTCAACTACGAGGGTCAATTTGGCCAAACCTCTCTTTACGCGGCGCTGTTTGATAACCAGAGCAGCCTGAAGCGAGACGAAACCGGCTTTCGCCACAGTACTGTGGTACTGCGCGGCCGCCCCATCGCCGCCAATGCTGCCAATGTTCGCGGCGATGCGGATAACCAAGGCCTAAACCTATTGGCCGAAACCGAATGGGATAGCCACACTTTGAGCTACGGTTTTGAGTGGGTGGACTACGACACCCTATACCGCGCCGATTATTTGAGCGGCAGCTCCAGCAGCGCCAGCGAGAATGCCACCACCCTTGGCGTTTATCTGCAAGATCGTATTCAGCTTAACGATAGCCTGGCCCTAATACCCGGCCTGCGTTACGACAGCTACGATATGGACGCCACCCTGGTGGATAAAAAATACGACGATATCAGCACCGCACTGGCACTGGAGTGGGCCATCACCCCTGCCCTGTTGATTAAGCTCAGCAGCACCGAACTGTTTAAAGCCCCTGAAATTGGTGAAGTATTTGTCGGCGCCGGCTTGCGCGACACCCCCAATGCCGATATTAAGGCCGAAACCGGGCGCAATAACGAACTCTCCCTGGCGTTTGAAGATGCGGTACTTGGGGCCGATCGTCTGGCCTTTGGCTTTACCCTGTTTAAAACCGATATCGACGATTATATTTACGACTACGCCCCACCACCGCCCAGTGTCGGCGGACGCGCCTGGAAAGATAATATTGGCGATATGGCGCTGGATGGTCACGAAATTTACCTAGGCTACGATAAAGGCCCACTGAGCGCGCTACTGACCTTCTCCAAAGCCGATAGCGAGCTCAGCGCCAACGCCGACTACCCCAGTCTTAACACTGCCCGTATCGACCGTCAGCAGGGCGACACCATCAGCTTTAGCGTGGACTATCGGCTGGACGCGCTCGACTTGGTACTGCACTGGGATGTATTGGATGTAGACGGCCTGGGCGCCGGCCTAGACCTGGATGGGGCCACCCTCAATAATGCCAAAGACGGCTTTACCGTACATAATATCTCCGCCCGCTGGACCCCAAGCCAAGTTGAAGGCCTGGCCATCAGCCTGGGTGTGGACAACCTAAGCGACGAATATTACGCCTCCCAATCATCGCGAACAGGAACCTCCTTCCACCCGGTATTTGGGCCCTTGTACCTGTTTGATTACGAGCCCGGACGCAATATAAAAGTCACCGCCTCTTACGCATTTTAATAAGCGGCGAATTAAAACCACTGACACCCCCGCAAGCCTCGCCTGTGGGGGTTTTACTGCAGAGCCTAAGCATGAAAAACAACATTACTCAGCGCCTGAGCTTATTGCTCGCCTGCCTGTTGGCCCTGCCGGCCTGGGCACAAATAGAATTAACCGATATTGCCGGGCGCAACATAAGCCTGGCCAAACCGGCCGAGCGCATTGTCCTGGGCGAAGGCCGCTTTGTCGCCGCGCTTGGGGTATTGGGGCTAACGCAGCCGCTGGCTAAAGTCGCCGGCATGATGAACGAGTTTCCCCTCTACGACCCGGCCAGCTATGCCCGCTACCGCCAGGCCTACCCCGAGATTGAGAAGATTGCCAAGTTTGGCCACACCAACGAGGCCAGTGTCAGTATTGAAAAACTGTTATCGCTACAGCCAGACCTAGCCATTTTTGGCTTAAGCGGCCACGGCCCCGGGGCCCGCTCAAAACATATTATCGACCGCTTTAAAGCGGCGGGCATCCCTATTTTATTTATCGACTTTCGCCAACAGCCACTGCTCAATACCGCGCCCAGTATGAGCCTTATCGCCAAAGCCCTGGGCGAACCCGAAAAGGGGCAAGCCTTTGCTGAGTTTTACCAGCGAGAACTGGCCAAGGTGCAACAGGGCCTGGCGGGCTTAAGCGATGCCGAACGCCCCAAGATACTGTTTGAGCTGCGCGCCGGCAGTGGCCAAGAGTGCTGCCTAAGCGTAGCCGAAGGCATGTTTGCGGCAATGGCCGAAGCGGCCGGCGGGCGCAGTATCGCCACCGGTCTATTGCCCGGCCCGGTGGGCCAGCTGAGTCGCGAAAAAGTCCTGACCAGTAATTTTGATTTGTATATCGGCACCGCCATCGGCTCACCCACAAGCCCCAGCGGCAAAGAGTTTTTACTGGCCGGCCCCGGGGTTAGCCCCGCTGCGGCCGCCACTTCGCTACAGGGGTTAATGCAGGCCCGAGGCATGGCCGAGCTGCCCGCCATCAAAGCCGGCAAAGCCTACAGTTTATGGCACCACTTTTACAATTCACCGTTAAATATTTATGCCATCCAAGCCATGGCCAAATGGCTGCACCCGGCTCGCTTTCAAGACTTGCAGCCCGAACAAACCCTAGCCCAACTGCTGGCCAAGTTCGAGCCGATTGCACTGCAGGGCAGTTATGGCACCGCCATTAGCGCGGTAGAAAAAGCAGAAAAACAAGGACAATAACAAGATGTACAGCCAGATTAGCCAATTGCCAAGCCCCAAAGCCATCAAACACTGTGATATGTTGGCCAAGCACTTTAAACGCAAAGTTGCGGTCGAGCACGACCCGGACCGCAACGTCGATCACTACCGCGCCCTGGTTCACTTCCCCATGGGCAAGTGCCAAATGCAGGCCAGTGCAGGCGAGCTGCAGTTTCACTGCCAGGCCGACAGCCAAGCGGCCCTGGATGCGGTAAAGTCAATTATTGAGCGGCATATTTACCTATTAAAAGAAGTCAGAGAAAGCCAATTGATATGGACAGAGTAACCCCCCAGGCCGAGCGCAGCGCCGGGGCCTATCGACAATTGGGGCAGCGGCGCCGGCGCCTGTTACTGGCACTGGGTGTTACCCTGCTGCTTAGCCTGTTTGCCGATATTGCCCTGGGCCCGGGTGGT
The DNA here is from genome assembly GCA_025800435.1 of Cellvibrionaceae bacterium. Lineage (GTDB taxonomy): Bacteria > Pseudomonadota > Gammaproteobacteria > Pseudomonadales > Cellvibrionaceae > Pseudoteredinibacter. The sequence continues at coordinate 5,085 of JAOXRV010000514.1, forward strand.
TTAAGCCTCGGCCAGGTGGTGAATATTCTGTGGCAGCGCGATAGCGAAGGCACTGCCCTGGGCTTAATTGTGTGGGATATCCGCCTGCCCATCGCCTGTATGGCACTGTTAGTGGGGGCCATGCTGGGTGCCGCCGGGGCGCAGATGCAAACCATCTTAAACAACCCTCTGGCCGACCCATTTACCCTCGGAATTTCCTCTGCCGCGAGCTTAGGCGCGGCCCTGGCGATTGTCTGGGGCGTGGATGGCAGCAGCCTTAGCAGCGAGTTATTGATCACCCTGGCGGCCTTTGTATTTTCCCTGTTAACCACCGGCGCGCTGTATTTTTTTGCGCGCCTGCGCGGTGCCTCGGCCGAATCCCTGGTGCTGATTGGCATTGCCCTATTGTTTACCTTTAATGCCCTGCTATCGCTGCTGCAATACACCGCCACCGATGTCCAACTGAGCCAAATTGTATTTTGGATGATGGGTTCACTGGGCCGTTCCGACTGGAGCAAGGTGGGCATCTGTGCGCTGATTTTGGCCTTGGTATTGCCGTTGTTTATCTATCGCAGCTGGGCCCTGACCGCGATGCGCATGGGTGACGACAAGGCCGCCAGCCTCGGTATTCCGGTGCGCCGCTTGCGCATTGAGGTATTGTTGGCGGTATCGCTATTGGCCGCCACCGCCGTGGCTTTTGTCGGCACTATCGCCTTTGTCGGTCTGGTCGCCCCCCACCTCGCCCGCCTAATGCTCGGCGAAGACCAACGTTTTTATCTACCCGGCACCATTATCTGTGGCGCCCTATTAATGTCGGTCGCCTCTATCTTAAGCAAAACCATCAGCAGCGGCGTGGTCTACCCAGTGGGGATTATCACCTCGCTTATTGGCATTCCGTTTTTTATCAGCCTAATTTTAGGCAATCGTCGCCGGAGTTGGTCATGAGCCTTAGGGTCGACAAGCTTAACTGCGCCTATGGCAGCAAAGCCATATTAAAAGATATCAGCCTAGAGGCCGTGCCACGGGGCCAGCTCAGCGCCCTAATTGGCCCCAATGCGGCGGGCAAAAGCACCTTATTTAAATCCTTAGCCGGGCTGGTGCCGGCCAGCGCCAATAGCCTGAGCCTGGATGGACAGGCGCTTAGTCAACTCAGCCAGGCCGAGCGCTTTGCCAAGGTTTGCTATATGCCCCAAGGCTTTAGCAGCAATGCCGCGCTAACGGTATTTGAGGCGGTTTTGCTGGCCCATAAACAGCTGAGTGGCTGGCGGGTAAACGAGGCGGATATCGAAGCAGTAGCCGCCGCCCTCGACTACCTGGGTATCGGCCAGCTGGCCGGGCGCTATATCGGCGAGCTATCCGGTGGCCAGCAACAACTGGTGTCCCTGTGTCAGGCCCTGAGTCGCAACGCCGACATACTGCTACTGGACGAGCCCACCAGCGCCCTGGATTTGCAACGCCAACTGCAAGTATTGACCCTATTGCAACAACACTGTCGCCAACACAACAGCGTCTGTATTGTATCGATACACGATTTAAGCTTGGCCGCTCGCTTCGCCGAGCATTTATTGGTACTGCGCGATGGCCAACTGATCAGCGCCGGCGAGACCGATACCATTATGCAAAGCGGCGCCATCGAGCGCTGTTACGATGTGGAGATAGAACTGCTGCGCTGCCGCCAACAAACCCCGGTGGTTGCGGCCCATTTGCGCAGCTAGGGCACCTCTGAATAACTCGATGATGCTCAGCGGGACCCTCAAGCGTACGGCTGCAAGGCGCGCTGCGCAGTGAATGCCGGCCGCCTTTACAAGCAGCCGGGCGCCGCAGATGTGCGCTTTAGGGCGCGCCCTGCGGGGCCTTGAGGCAAAGGCGCTAGCGGCGTTACCTCAAGGCCTGAGCGTCATCGAGTTATTCAGAGGTGCCCTAGGCCTAATTTTGCAGCATAAAAAAACCGGCCATTAAG
>JAOXRV010000518.1 GCA_025800435.1 Cellvibrionaceae bacterium
GCTGGAAAAACATCTGCAAGATCTGGAGCCGGATGAAGTGCTGAGTTTGGTATTGCCGGCTCCGGCCACCAGCGAGCTGGGTGATAGTAAAATTTTGCCGGCTAAGCCAGCTAAAGAGTTGGCTGAGTTTGAACAAATTAGCAAGCTGCTAGAGGCCGAGCAAGATAACATTATTGTTTGCGCTTTACCCGCCAATGAAACAACAAGTGCCCCGATGGCACCCGTGCGTTTTTTATTGCTCGGGGAGCAAGTCTTGCCCATTGCCGGGCCCAAATACGCGGCTGGCGATGAAATTAGTGGCCAGCTAAATTATACCGCATTAAAGGCCCAAGGCCTGCTGACGGTGGCGGGCCAGGGGCTACCGTTACGCACTGGCCAAACACTAGAGGTCGAAGCCTACTACGGTACCCTAAGTGTGCAATTGGCTGCCGAGAACGGCCTGGAAACACTTAATTATCACTACCGCCTGCATGATAACAATGCCATTGGGGCAGACCCAATACGAGAAGTATTCGCTTTTGGCCAGGGCTGTGTGGATGAGCAACTGCAACACAGTTTGCAAATTACCATTGGGCAAGATGCACTCACTGCCAGTGAAGTCAGCGGCGCTCTCCATGCCAATGCCGTGCTGGGCAATGCGTTGGTCTTAGCTGAGGATAATGGCCCCTGGCGGGTAGTAGGCGCCCGTATTGGGGTAACCGATATAGCGAAGCCAAGTGAGCTGGAGCCAGTCTTGCTGGCGGAGTGCGGCAGCTTAGAAATTAAAGCTGACGGCAATTACCGCTATACGCCGCTGCCGGGCCTGGCCGAAGGTGACGATATATTTACCCTGAGCCTACAAAATAGCCGTGGCGAATTGGCGGTAAATACCCTCTATTTTGATCGCAATTCGAATAACTGTGGACTGGAGCCGCTATTGCTCACCGAGGTGAGTGAAACCGATTTTATCGACCTGGGGCAGCAGCGCGAGGCTCCCACTCAGTTGCTGGGCTTTGCCTTTGCTGGGCAGGAGCAAGTTGCCGGTGGCACTATTGCCATTGCCGGAGTCGGGCGCGTAAGTGTCAGTGCCGAGGGGCGGGTGGATTTTGAATCGAACCGTGAATACGAGGGTAATTTGCCGCCGGTCCACTATAGTCTCAGTGATGGTGCCAACCACATTGTTGGCCAGCTACAACTGAGCGAGCCCAGGGTGCCGGTCGAAGCCGAGCTGGCACCCGAGCAGGATTGGCAGTTTAGCTTTCTGCCCCAGCAGTTGGCGGGTGCCCTGGTGGCCAGCTTGGTCGAGCCGGGTTGGCAGGGTTATCACTTTGTGGACACAGGCGAGGCGGCTTGTATCAGTGCGGATGGCTGCTTTGCTATCGATGAACGCGGCGGTGTGCGTTTAACCCGGGTGGGGGCCGATGCCGACCCCCAAACACTGCTCGCACGCCGCTATTTAATCGGCGCCGAAGATCAGGCCGGGGGGCGGCACTTGGCCCAATTGCAGTTTGCGCCGGCCGCCACCGAGCCCAACTTGGGTTTGGCTTATGTTGACAGTGATGGCGGTGATCTGAGCCTGCATACCCTGCTGTGCCCAGGTAAGCTCGTCGCCGCCGGGGTGGCATATCAGGCCGAACAGCAGCTGCCCCATGCTTATCACACCACCGCGGTAGGCCTTGACTTACCGGCGCTGGACGCCAATGTTTTTTAAGGGCTTTGGCGTCATCGAGTTTTCAGGGATACCCTGGGCTCCAATGGGCAAGATCAGCGTTTCCCTGGGCCCAAGGGGTGACGGGCGGGAGCGGGGCTTGCTAGAATAGCGCCATCGACAACCGCTGCGAGCCCCACTATGCTGGATAAAAAGCTGCTTTCCATTCTTGTTTGCCCCGTGAGCAAGGGCCCCCTTGAATACAACCAAGACCAGCAAGAGCTAATTTGCTACGCCAGTGGCCTGGCCTATCCCGTGCGCGACGGTATTCCGGTAATGCTGGAAGGGGAGGCGCGCCAGCTGAGTCTGGCCGAGCGCGAAGCCCATCAAGCAAAATAGCCCAGCAGTCCAAATAAGGAAGCCCCATGGCTGAAGAGACCCTGTTTACCAAGATTATCAAGCGCGAAATACCTGCCGATATCCTGTACGAGGATGAGGACTGTATTTGCATTAAAGATATTGCCCCCCAGGCCCCCACCCATGTGCTGCTGATTCCACGTAAGCCCATCCCGCGCCTGTGTGATGCCAGTGCCGACGATCAGGCCCTGCTCGGCAGCCTAATGTTGCGCGCCGGTGATATTGCCCGCCAGCTGGGTATCGATGAGGCCTATCGGCTGATTATTAATAACGGCGCCGGCGCCGGGCAAACGGTTTTCCACCTGCACCTACACCTGCTGGCAGGCAAAGAGTTTAGCGAAGGCGGTATGGGCTTCTAAATCGTGCCAAGTTCGTATGTCATTTAAAGCCGGCTGCCAACTGACGGCGGCCGGCCCTTAGGCCCAGGCTACCCGTGAAACCTGGGCCAAATCCAGTTATAATCCCAGCCTTTTAACCGTCGACCAGCGGCCCCCAGAAGGGTGCCGCCCAGATCCTGATAGCGGAACGCCAAAGATGACCAGTGCTGAGTTACGCCAAGCATTTTTAGATTATTTTCAATCCAAACAACACGAGGTGGTTCCCAGCAGCTCCCTGGTGCCCGGCAATGACCCCACTCTGCTGTTTACCAACGCGGGTATGGTGCAGTTTAAGGACGTGTTTTTGGGTG
>JAOXRV010000540.1 GCA_025800435.1 Cellvibrionaceae bacterium
GGTTGAGGTTATCGGTATTACCGGTACGGCCATTACACCACAGGATAGCATCGGCGCGCAGGCGCTTGCCCGATTTAAAATAAACCGTTACCCCGCGCTGGTCGGCCTCAACTTTTTCGTACTCTTCCATATGCCGAACCATTACGCCGCTATCGCGCAGGTGGTAGCTCAGGGCATCGGAAATTTCATCGTCAAGAAAAGACAGCAAACGCTCGCGGCTGTTGATCAAATCAACTTTGATACCCAGGCCCGCAAAGATAGAAGCGTACTCGCTGCCGATTACCCCGGCGCCGTAAATTAAAAGATTGCGCGGGGTATGGTTCATCTCTAGGATGGTGTCGCTGTCGTAGACCCGGGGGTGATTAAAATCGACATCCTCTGGGCGGTAGGGGCGCGAGCCGGTAGCGACCACAATATGCTTGGCGCGAATGGTCTCAACGGCGCCATCGGGCAGGCGCACTCTGACTTCATTTTCGCCACAGAAGCTGGCCTCGCCAATATGCAGATAAACCCGGTTGCGGTTATAAAACGCGGTGTGCATATCCACCTGCTTGGGGATAACGGTTTTGGCGGATTTTAAAACCTTGGGAAAGCTGATGCGGGTGGACTCGCCCATATGGTGGAATAAATTATTCTGGTTAAAACGAATAATTTGTTTGACCACATGACGCAGAGCCTTGGAGGGAATGGTGCCCTTATGGGAGCAGCTGCCGCCGACCACACCGCGGTTTTCAATGGCACCCACGCGCAGGCCTTGTTTAACCGCCGCCATCGCGGCGCCCTCACCGGCCGGGCCGGTGCCAATTACCAGTACATCGTAATTGTAATCGCTCATTGCCGATTACTACCTCGTTCAATTAATTGTTGTTGGGCTGCTATGGCTTTAGTGTTTTGTTTTTAATATTACTTTTTGGGCTTACTGGCATCGTAAGCTAAATCGGGCTTTTCGGGGGCATCTGCCCCACCCTGTTTTTGCTCTTCGCACTTGGCCTCATCGCCACCGCAAAGCTCGCAGACATAATCCGGGTCTTTTAGGGCGGCGCCGACACCGCCGCAAGAACCGCTAATGGGTTTGCGGCCCATCAATACGCCGACGGACATCATGGTGACCAGCAGCGCCAATACGCCAAAAGCTACTAAATAAATCATCGTTAAATGCTCCTGCGTTAACCCTCTATTGGATCATAGATGGGCAAGTTAAAGCTATTCTACATAGGTCGCAAAGGCCGTGGAATGATGCTCTGCGAACCCGGTTTCGGTTTTGACCAGCATATACACCGCTAGGTTCTCGGCCTCGGCGACGGCCAAGCCCCGCTCTGGGCCCAGCACGCTAATAGCCGTGGCCCAGGCATCGGCGGCGGCCGAGCTCTCGGCAAATACGGTGACCGATGCCAGTTTATGGGTAATCGGCCGGCCCGTGCGCGGGTCGATGGTGTGGGAATAGCGCACCCCATCTTTTTCAAAATAATTGCGGTAGTCACCGGAGGTGGCCACGCCCTTACGGCTACCGACACCGCCCACCTCAAACAAACGCTGCACCCGGCTGCCAGCTAGGGTATTGCTGGGCTTTTCCACCGCGATTTTCCAGGGCGTGCCCCGGTGACTGATGCCGGCCAGATGCATTTCACCGCCCACCTCAACTAAATGGTTATCACTGCCACAGGCCTTAAGCGCGTCGGAAACCCTATCGGCCCCATAGCCCTTAGCTACCGCCGATAGATTTAATTCTAGCGGCTTTTGCTTGCTGAGCTGATTACCCTTTAAGTATAGCGCCCCTGCCCCAGTCAGCGCCTTGGCCTGCTCAATAGCGGCAGCGCTCGGCACCGCATCGTCGGCCTTAGACTTGGGCCCAAAACCCCACAGATTAACCAGCGGGCCAATGGTAATATCAAAGGCGCCATCGCTGGCCAGATACACCTGCTCGCTTAGGCTTAAGACCTCGGCCATTTCTGGGGAGACAGCCTGCACCTCACCCACCGCCAAAGCACTGAGCTGGTTTAACTCGGAATCGCCCTGGTAGTGGGACATCTGATCATTGGTTTTGGCCAGGCTCTGGCGAATACGCTCGGCCATTTGCCCCTGGCTGCAGCGCAAACCCGCTTGTGGGGCTACCACCACATTATATTGGGTGCCCATGGTGGGGCCGCTAAATTTTAATGGCTCCGGGCCACTACAAGCGCTTAAAAGCGCCGCGCCCAAACAGAAGGAGGCCAGCAATGCTGGCCTCTTCCACTTGGCTTTGTTTACTGCTAAAGCCATCGACGCTTAACCACCGAAGTCATCGAGCAGGATATTTTCATCCTCTACGCCCAGGTCTTTCAACATGGCGATAACCGCAGCGTTCATCATTGGCGGCCCACACATATAGTATTCGCAATCTTCCGGGGCCGGGTGGTCCTTAAGGTATTGCTCGTACAAAACATTGTGAATAAAGCCGGTCAAACCTTCCCAGTTATCTTCGGGCTGGGGGTCAGACAGGGCCACATGCCAATCAAAGTTATCGTTCTCGCGGGCGAGCATATCGTACTCGTCGTCGTAGAACATCTCGCGCAGTGAGCGCGCACCGTACCAGAAGCTCATCTTGCGCTTAGACTTCAAACGCTTAAGCTGGTCAAAGATGTGCGAACGCATCGGCGCCATACCGGCACCACCGCCGATAAATACCATCTCGTTGTCGGTGTCCTTGGCGAAGAACTCACCAAAGGGGCCGT
>JAOXRV010000546.1 GCA_025800435.1 Cellvibrionaceae bacterium
CAGCGCCGTCAGCGCGAGGCCCGCTCCATGGGCTCGGGTTTTATTATTTCCGCCGATGGCTACTTGCTAACCAACAATCATGTGATCGACGGGGCCGATGAAATTACCGTGAACTTACTCGATCACCGCGAGTTTGATGCCAAGGTTATTGGCACCGATGAGCGCTCAGACCTGGCCCTGTTAAAAATAGAGGCCGAAGGTTTGCCCTATTTGGAGTTCGGCGACTCCGATACCCTTAAAGTGGGGCAGTGGGTACTGGCTATCGGTTCGCCCTTTGGGCTGGATTTTACCGCCAGTCAGGGTATTGTCAGCGCCATTGGCCGCAGCATTCCCACCGAGCGCAATGAAAACTATGTGCCCTTTATCCAAACCGATGTGGCCATTAACCCCGGTAACTCCGGCGGTCCGCTGTTTAATCTCGATGGCAAAGTCATCGGTATCAACTCCCAGATTTTCACTCGCTCCGGTGGCTCTAACGGCCTCTCTTTTGCCATTCCGGCGTCGGTGGCCCAAGAGGTGGTGCAGCAGCTGCGCGAGAACGGCCGGGTAGAGCGCGGCTGGTTGGGTGTTGCTATTCAGGATGTGGATTCCAATCTGGCCGCTTCCTTCGGTATGGATAAGCCCATCGGCGCCTTGATTACCCAAATAGATCCCAAGGGGCCGGCGGCCAAGTCGGGTCTGCAGGCCGGCGATATAATCATCGAGTTTAACGGCAATGCCATTAACGAGTCGGGCGATTTGACCCACGCGGTGGGCCGTACCAAGCCCGATAGCAAGGTCAAGGTCGAGGTGATGCGCCAAGGTAAGCGCAAGGCCCTTAAGGTAGCGGTTGGCTCTCTCGGTGGGGATACCGCCGAGGTGGCCGGCAGCCCCGCCGATATGGGGGGACGCCTGGGGGTCGAGGTTGAAGATGTCAGCGACCGCCTGCGCCGCAGCTGGAACCTGGATGGCGGTGTTATCGTCAAGCAGGTGCGCCCAGATAGCCCCGCGGCCCGGGTCGGCTTGCGCCCTGGTATGGTGATTGCGCAGCTGGGCTTTCAGGCGGTTACCGATGTGCAGAGCTTTGCGGCTATTGTTGCCGAACTGCCCGCCGATGAGCTGTTGCCGATTCGCTTCTTTATCAACGGCCGGCCGGTATTCCGCAGCTTTTCGCTGCCCGAGTAAATCCCGCTTGGGTCTGGCCTGAGAAATGGCGCCAGGCCCACAAATCGGTTAGAATTGCGCGCTTCAAGCAGAGCCTCGGCATGTCCGAGGCCGTTTTATTTTTAGGCGCCGCGCAAGCCCGCCCCGGATGCAAAAAGACTGTGACTGAGCTCAGCCATATACGTAATTTCTCAATTATTGCCCATATTGACCACGGCAAATCCACTATTGCCGATCGGTTTATTCAACACTGTGGCGGCCTTTCCGACCGCGAGATGGAAGCCCAAGTGCTCGATTCCATGGATCTTGAGCGCGAGCGCGGCATTACCATTAAGGCTCAGAGCGTAACCCTCAACT
>JAOXRV010000554.1 GCA_025800435.1 Cellvibrionaceae bacterium
GTGAATTAAGCCTATGAGAGTGCCTTAGAAAAGGAGCCAAAAGATGCCCTGTAAACGCCCCCTAACCATTGCCCTTGCCGCCATGATAGCGTGCCAACTTGCCGCTTGTACCACAGCCTATACCGGCCCGGTTGAAGTCACTCGCTTTGTCGCGGCGCAACCTGCCAATTTGGGGCAAGGGACGATTGCGATGCAATTTGATGAAGGGATCAAGAATCGCGCTGCTTTGGATGCGTTCCGGGCGGCGATCGGGGATGAACTGGCTTTGCTTGGCTATACCGTAATCGACAATACTGAGATCGCCGGGCAAATCGCGCGTATTGATACCAGCCGCAGCCCATTGGCGGCGACTGGCCGTCAACGCAGCCCTGTCAGTGTCGGAGTAGGGGGCAGCACTGGCTCTTATGGCAGCGGCCTTGGAGTTGGTATTGGCCTTAATCTTGGCGGGGGCAGTCAAAAGCCGCGCGTTGTTTCCGAATTGAGCATTGCCATTTCTTCCAATGCTGCTGGTGAAACACGTGAAAACTTGTGGGAAGCGCGCGCTCAATTCCCAACCAGCGTGGATTCTCCTTATGCGCCTCTTGCCACCAATGCCCGCGCTCTGGCAGCGGCAGTGTTTGAAGACTTTCCCGGCGGCAATGGCGAAACTATC
>JAOXRV010000555.1 GCA_025800435.1 Cellvibrionaceae bacterium
TCAGAACCGTCGTACTCGGCAGACATCAGCTTGTCGCGGTCGTAGGCAGAAACGTCTTTGCCTTCAGCTTTCCAAGCATCGTAGGTTTGCTGGCGGAAGTTCAGGGTCCAGTTGAACGAGGGCGAGTTGTTGTAAACCAGCTTAGCATCTGGGTGTACTTTACGTACTTCGTCCATCATGCCCTTAATTTCGTGTACGGTGGGTACCGCAGTTTCGATCCACAGCAGATCGGCACCGGCGTTAATGGCGCCGATACAGTCGAATACGCAACGCTCGTGGCCAGTGCCCTGACGGAACTGATACAGGCCAGAAGCCAAACGCTTAGGACGAACCAGCTTGCCGTTGCGGTTGATAACCACATCGCCTTCAGCCATGTCAGCGACGTCGATTTCTTCAACGTCTAAGTAAGAGTTATAGATATCACCTTCGTCGCCTGGCTCTTTAACCACGGCGATCTCTTTGGTCAGGCCAGCACCTTCAGAGTCGGTACGGGCAACGATCAGGCCGTCGTCTACACCCAGCTCCATGAAGGCGTAACGCAGAGCGCGCAGCTTGGCGTGGAAGTCGGCGTGGGGCACGGTTACTTTACCGTCCTGGTGACCACACTGCTTCTCATCGGCAACCTGGTTTTCGATCTGCAGACAGCAAGCACCGGCTTCGATCATCTGCTTGGCCATCAGGTAAGTGGCTTCGGCGTTACCAAAACCGGCGTCGATGTCGGCAACGATGGGCACAACGTGGGTTTCGTGGTTGTCGATTTGGTTCTGGATCTCGGCAGCCTTGGCGCTGTCGCCAGCTTCGCGGGCCTTATCCAGCTCGCGGAACAGGCCGCCCAGCTCACGGGCATCGGCTTGACGCAGGAAGGTGTACAGCTCTTCTACCAGACCGGCAACGGCAGTTTTCTCGTGCATAGACTGATCGGGCAGAGGACCGAAGTCAGAGCGCAGCGCAGCAACCATCCAGCCAGACAGGTACAAGTAGCGACGCTCGGTAGAACCGAAGTGCTTCTTGATGGAGATCAGCTTCTGCTGACCGACAAAACCGTGCCAGCAACCCAGCGACTGGGTGTATTTGGTTTTGTCTTTGTCAAACTCAGCCATGTCACGACGCATGATACCAGCGGTATACTTGGCGATGTCCAAGCCGGTTTTAAATTTGTTCTGAGCACGCATGCGAGCTACGTACTCTGGGTTAATAGCGCTCCAGGAGTCGCCCATCTTGTCGATGCTAGCGGCGGCTGCCTTAATATCATTTTCGAAAGCGGACATGATCATTCCTCGTTTAAGGTGGTGATTGCTATAGCGCCCTAAGCGGGCCGGGTGAACCAATCACCCAAGCTATGCTGGCTAGTCTATGCCTGCGGTTTACATAATTGAAATCGATACTATTAATACTTGGTATTCACAGGCCAAATATAGAAATTGGTGTGATTTAAGGCGCTTAGAAGGCCAGCAGAACCTATCTGGGGCCAATTTTTGGCCTGCCCCGGGGGCCTGCAAACCCACCTCAATTGATGCCGACTATTGACGCCAAATGCAGGCCTCACCCAAGGCGTCCAATTTAGCCTCATGGGCCGCCATTTCAGTATCCGAGGGGCTGATAACTTTGAGCGCTGGGCGCTGGGCGCTTAGGCGACGTATCGCAGTGGCAACGCCACTACCGCCCTCTTCCGAGTCGCTGCCCCCAAACAGGGCGGTCTGGCCACCAGTCATCAATAGGTAGACATCGGCGAGAATCTCCGAATCGAGCAGAGCGCCATGCAGCACCCGACCGGAGTTGTCGACCTCGTAACGCTTGCACAGCGCATCCAAACTGTTGCGCTGGCCCGGGTGCATGTCCCGCGCCATCACCAGGGTATCGATTACACTGCAGTGGTCGGCCACTGTGCCGTGGCCCCGGTTTAGCAGGCCGAACTCGTGGTCGATAAAGCCCACGTCAAAGGGCGCATTGTGGATGACCAGCTCGGCGCCTTTGATAAACGCTAAAAAGCTGTCGGCAACTTTGGCAAACACGGGCTTATCGGCCAGGTATTCATTGGTAATACCGTGTACTTCAATCGCCTCGTCCTCGACCACTCGCTGGGGGTTGATGTACTCGTGATAGTGGCGGCCGGTGAGCTTGCGGTTAATCAGTTCCACACAGCCAATTTCAATAATGCGGTGGCCCGCCTTGGGGTCAATACCGGTGGTTTCCGTATCGAGTACGATTTGACGCATAGCTTTTAAGGTCTCTATCGGTGGTTAGGCGGGAATGCCCTGATTGGCCAATTGGTCGGCAATTTCGTTTTCGCGGTGGCCGCTGTGGCCCTTCACCCAGTGCCACTGAACTTGGTGACGCGCCACTTCTCGCTCCAGCGCCTGCCACAGATCGGCATTTTTTACAGGTTTTTTATCCGAGGTTTTCCAGCCGTTTTTCTTCCAATTAAAAAGCCACTGGGTAATGCCTTGGCGCACGTACTGGGAATCGGTAGTGATATCGACCTGACAGGGCTCTTTTAGCGCTTTAAGGGCCTCAATCGCCGCACTCAGCTCCATTCTGTTATTGGTGGTATCGGCTTCGCCCCCACACAACCGGCGCTCGTGTTCGCCATAGCGCAGCAGTGCACCCCAGCCACCCGGGCCCGGGTTGCCCTTACAGGCGCCATCGGTAAATATCTCTACGGTTTTCAAAAGCTTCTCTATTTTACGGGTTTGGTCTCGGTTTTAAGGGGCTTGTTCTCGACCAGTACCAGCCGCGGTGCGCCCCGGCTTACCGCACCGACAACTAATTTGTCGCCGCCGCTTACCTCTTGCCACTTGGGTTTGATCGGTGTCATGGCGGCCACATCTTTGCGGGCCAGAATTGTATAGGAAGCGCCCCAGTTAAGCCCACCCATTTTTTGCCCCAGCGTTTCAACCCAGCGGGTACTGCTTAGCAAGCCCTGTTGGGACAGCGGTGGGCGGTATAAATGGGCGTGCTGCTCCAGTGGTTGTAAACCCAATAACTGCAGCCAATCTTTATTGGCCGAAGCGCTGAGCAGGCGCCGGCGCCAAATATGGTTGCGGTGCCAAAACCGCCCAAACAAACCGTAAATACCGAGCAAGCTGTAGGGGTTAAACACGGTGACAATAAGGTGGCCGTGGGCAATCAATACCCGCTGGGCCTCACGCAATAGGTCGTGGGGGCAGCGCGAGAACTCTAAGCTGTGGT
>JAOXRV010000570.1 GCA_025800435.1 Cellvibrionaceae bacterium
GTATTTACCGCGTCCCCCAGAACCGACACCCCACCACAAGGCTCGTGATCGAAGCCACCAAAAATAAAAAGGGATCACTATGAACGGCCCATTAAGCGGATTAAAAGTTTTAGATTTTTCGACCCTATTGCCCGGCCCCTATGCCACCCAACTGCTGGCCGATATGGGCGCTGAGGTGTTGCGGGTCGAGTCGCCGACTCGCCCCGACCTGCTGCGCTTTGCACCACCCATGGTGGGCGAAATATCCGCCGGCCACGGCAGCATTAACCGCAACAAAAACTGTATCGCACTGGATTTAAAACAGCCCGAAGCGATTGAAATTGTGCACAAGCTGCTGGATAACTACGACATAGTATTAGAACAGTTTCGCCCCGGGGTCATGCAACGCCTGGGCCTGGACTATTCGAGCTTGAGCGCTAATAAACCCGAGCTGATCTACTGCTCGATCACCGGCTACGGCCAAACCGGCCCACTGGCCAATCGCGCCGGCCACGATATTAACTACCTGGCACTGGCAGGTCTGGCCAGCTACAGCGGCCGCAAAGACACCGGGCCGGTGTTATCGGGAACCCAAATCGCCGATATCGCCGGCGGCACCCACCACGCGGTGATGGGAATTTTGGCAGCGGTGATTGAGCGCAACAACAGCGGCAAAGGCCAATATATCGACATTAGCATGAGCGATGCGGCGCTGGCGCTGAGCACCACCGCCGCCGCCGGCCACCTGGCCGGGGAGCAAGCCCCCGAACTGGGCGGCACCATGCTCAATGGCGGCATCTTTTACGATTACTACCAAACCGCCGATGGGCGTTATTTTTCGGTTGGCAGCCTCGAACCCCAATTTTGCCAGCAACTGTGCGCAGCGCTCGGCCAACCCGATTGGTTTACCCGCGCCAGCAGCTTTGAGCCGAGTGTACAGACCGAACTAAAAGCGGATATTAAGGCCGCCTTTAAGCAAAAAACTTTTGCCGAATGGAGCCAGATATTTGCCGCCCTTGACGCCTGTGTGGAGCCGGTACTCGACCTGGAGGAAACCAGCGAGCACCCCCATTTTTTAGCTCGGGATATGTATGTCGAGGTCGAAGCCGCCGACGGGCGCAAGCTTAAGCAGATTGCCAGCCCGATCAAATTTAGCGGTTCAAACCCAGAGTACCGCAACGCCGGCCTGCCGCTTGGCGCCAGTACCGATGCGGTGCTGGGCCAACTGGGCTATGACGCCGACACGATTGGCTCGCTGCGCGAAAAAGGTGCCGTTGCCTAGGGCGCCTCTGAATAATCCAAGGCCCCGCCGGGGCCTTCTCGCCTTCCCCGCCCAGCTTCCCTATAATCGTGGCATCGCGCTAATCGCTGTAGCATTGGAGCTTATAAAATGCTGATGGGCAAAAATCTGTGCCTGCTTGCCATTGCCGGCAACGACAAAAATAATTTACTGGCCAATATCAACTGCTTAAATGGGCTTATGGATAACTACGTTATCGCCCTTGACCCCGAGCTGGCCGATGACCCAGACATTTATCAGGCTTTAGCACCCTACCAAGGTGAGTTAATTGAGTACTCCCCACACCAGCCCCACCCCTTACAGAAGTTACTCGACTGCGGCCGCGCATACGGCGGCCACAGCCTGTATTTAAAAGCGGATGAAACACTGGTCGAGCACACCCCAGAGCCACTCGATAAGTTTGAGGGCAGTGCCAATGTGGCCACCGCAAACAACAGCTGTTGCCGGCCCCTGCCACGGCTACTGGATAGCCTGGCCGAGCTAGAAGTCATCGACGGCTTAAACGAAGTTAAGTTAATGCCTGAGCAATGCACCAGTCAGTTTTATATCGTGCAAAATTCAGCCGCAGAGCCAGGCCCTATAGCCAGTGCACTGACGCAGTACCCCGAGCAGCCTCTAGTACTGCAAGAGTATGGTTTTGCGCTAGCCGAGCAGGGCCACTATATCGAGGCGCTGCAGCCTTTCCAAACCCTGCTCACCCTAGTCCACAGCACCCCAGAGCAACAGTGGCTGGCCCACTATCAGCTCGGCCGGCTGCAACAGCAGGCCGGTTTTGATAGCGATATGGCACTGGGGCAGTATTTGCGCTGTATTGAATTGGACGAACAGCGGATTGAACCCCATGTGTGGGCAGCGCAGATTTTTCGCCAGCGCGGGCGCTTGGAACTGGCCCTGCAACACAGCCTACAGAGCCTTGACAGTACCGAGCCATCTACCGCTTCTTACCACGAGCCCCAAGTCTGGCGGGAGCAGCGGGTACTCGAATACTTGCAGTGTAATCTGGCCCTGGGCCGGGCCGAGCCAGTGATTGCCGCCGCGGAGTTTCAACTCGGCTTAGCTGGGCACAGCGCCGCATATATGCAACAGCTTGGGCAGCTTCGCCAGCAGGCCCAAGACCTGCCCCCGGCAGCACAGGCCAGTGATACCGCTGCGCCCTGTGCAGGCGCAGTAGAGCCTTTTGAGGGCTGCATTCCCGAACCCACCCCAATGGGTGAGAAACGCATGCTGTGTATCGGCATGGCCACCTACGACGACTATGACGGGGTTTACTTTACGATCCAGTCAATTCGCCTGCACCACCCGGAAATCCTCGACCGCGTACAGTTCCTGGTGATTGATAACAACCCCAGAGGGCGCGCCGCCGAGAGTTTAAAGGATCTGGAAAACCATATCCCCCACTACCGCTATGTGCCCGAAGACAAAATCCGCTCCACCGCTATTCGCGAGCTGCTGTTTCATCAAGCCAATGCGGATTTTGTACTCGCCATGGATTGCCACGTTTTATTTCCACCCGGCGCCCTGGCCGCCCTATTGGATTACTTTAGCAGCAGGCCAGACTGTAATGATTTAATTCAGGGCCCACTGCTGCACGATGACAATAAAACCGTCTCTACCCATCTGAACTTTAAGTGGGTAAATGGCATGTGGGGAGATTGGGATAAAGATGAACGGGGCTTTGACCCGGCGGCACCGGCCTTTGAAATTATGTCCCAAGGCTGCGGCGTGTTCGCTGCCCGCAAGGCCAGCTGGCCCGGTTTTAACCCTCGCGCCCGGGGCTTTGGTGCCGAAGAAGGCTATATTCAGGAAAAATTTCGCCAGGCCGGCCAGCGCGCCCTGTGCCTGCCGGCACTGCGCTGGCTGCACCGATTTGGCCGCCCGCTGGGGCCACCCTATAAAATTAATTGGGCTGACCGCATCCGCAATTATATGATCGGCTGGGTTGAACTTGGCCTGGATACCGAGGCGATTCGTGAGCATTTTAGCGAACAGCTAAACGCAGCCACAGTAGACGAGATTATCGCCGCCATCGAACTGGAGATGGCCAGCCCGCTATTCGCCATCGATATGGTATGCACACTGGTTAAGCCGGCTGATCGACAACAGTTTGAACAATACCAGCTGCATCAACGTATGGTTGACCACAGTGAAGTTGGCAGCGACCTTGATTTACGCTGGCAGACGCTGGCGCATTTTTTACGTCAGCAGAGCCTTGGCAATAATCGTCACTGCCTGATCATACAAGACCCGCAGAACTTGGAATGCCTGCTGCAAGCCCCCGAGCTTAAAGCACTCAGCGAGGACGGGGAGTTTGCCCTGTGGCTAAGCCCGAACGAGACGGCCGATGATCGACTGTCAAATACTAATCTACTAATTGAGCAGCGCCTATTTACAGCGGTGGCTGATTACCTAGAACAGGCGGCCAGTTTAAGCAGTGCGGAATTGAGCAGAGAAACGCTATTGCAGAAATTGGGGCTCAGTACCTCAGAGCCCCAATAGAAGAGTCAGTTACTAGCGATTTTTACGCTTAGATTCCATAACCGCCGCGGTGGTACCGATTACCGCCGCCATACCAGCCAAACCGGCGGTAGACATGGTGGGAACCTGCTGGGGGGCGGCAGTAGTTGTGCCTGGAGCCCCAGTTGTTCCCTGGGCAACGGCCTTGTCTGAGTAGATCACGCTATTGGCGCCAACAGCGGCCAAACCGAAGGCGGTCATACCCTTCAACATACTGCGACGGCTGAGCTGCTTGCCCTCTTCTTGTTTACGGCTCATGGTAAAACCCTTCAAAGTAATAAATGCTAATTTCTAATACACTGGTATTAGAAATTATCCCATATGGGAAATTTGAATGACAGTAATTGCCGAGTCACATTGATCACATTTCGACCTTAGAGGCAGCAGCTCTTATACCCAAACGGAATTAATAAAGCACGCCTATAACTAAAAGTAGTAATAAAGCGGGCTTTAGGGCCCGGCCAAGCGCCGCCGGTAGGCAATCAAAGCAGCGGCCATAGCCAGCTGTAAACCGCCATAAATCAGCAACACAAACAGCGCCATATCCCCGACCATATCGGTTTGCCCCACCGCTGCGGGAAATAAAATCGCCTTTAGCATAAGGCCTAAATTAATATTGCGCACCACCACTTCCATCTCCACCGCGGTGGCATCGGCAGTGGGCAAACTTAATACTCTTAGAACCAGCCAGCTGAGCAGTAACAGTAAAAAACCAAACAGAATAACCAGTAGCACATTGCCCCAAGCAAAGGCTTCCAGGTCTAGGCGACCAGAAATTGAGGCGCCCAATACAATTAACACCAAACCAACAATTGAGGCGCGAATACACCACTGGGAGAAAACCTGGGCAGTGGTCAAAAACAAACGTCGGTACAGCATGCCAATGGCCAGGGGCAGCAATAGGGTCAAGGCAATATCCAACACAATGGTGGCCTTGGGCAACACAAAACCCGCTGGCATATAAGCAGACACCAGCAGATCTAAAATCAACGGCGTGGTAAATAGGCAGGCCATGGTAGTGATAGCGGTAATAGAAATAGACAAGGCGATATTGCCACGGGCAAACAGGGTAAATATATTTGAGGTACTGCCACCGGGTACCGAGGCAATAATGGCGATACCCACGGCCACCCCACCGGCCAAGCCAAATACCAGGATGGTTAAATAAGCCACCAGCGGCACCAACACAAGCTGTATCAACGTGCCATAGCTTACCGCCTTGGGCTCTAGCATTAACTCTTTAAAATCCCTGGGTGCCAGGGTTGCGCCCATACCCAACATGGCCATCACCAATTGGAAAACCGCGAACCAATACTCATTGGCAATATAAAAATCGGCCATTACCAAAATTACTGCGCCGAGCGCGCACTCTTATTTTTTAACGTGCTTTATTAAAGGCCAGCTAGATGGGGGAGTCAAATTTCATATCTACGTTAGTATTAACAGAATCTATGGAACCTCTGAGTCACTCTGGGCAATTGCGGCGCTGATGGCCTGTTGCAGGTAATTTGGCTCGTCGCTGCCAAGGCGCACCACCGCCCCAGATTTAAGCTGTAGCTCAACCGCCATTATGCCCGAGACGTTATACAAGAAACCATTGCCGAGCATTCGAATACCCCAACCCGCCAGCCAGGGGTTTTTCACCACCTTGGCCCCCAAGACCTCGCTCAACGGCAGCTGTTTACGCCAGAAGCGGGGGCCAAAATACCAGCTGATCTCAGTCTCGGATACTTGAACGGTGAGGCTAAAAAATAATATCGGGGGCAGCAGCAGGGACAATAGCACCAGGGCCATGGCCCAGCTCGATAAAGTGTGCAGATAGGGCACCAGCAGCGTCAGCGGCACGAAAAAAAACACCCAAATAACATAACCCAACTGAGTGTGGCGATAGGGGCTAAAGACCGGCGTGTGCTGTTGCAGCTGTTCGGCCGGCAGCTCCAATGCGGCGGCCAGGGCGGCCACCGATTCCATCGAGCCGCTGCCGCTGGTTTCGATACGTTGGACGGTGCGCAGGCTCAAACCTGCTGCCGCCGCCAATTGTTCCTGGGACCAGAGCTTTTGTTTACGCGCCGACTTCAAAACCTGACGATTGATTTTCATTAACACAGTATAACGCCCTCACAAGCAAATCTATAGGCGCATAGTAGCGACTAGCCGCTTGCCAGAGATACGACAGTTATACGTCAATGGCCCGCCACCGCGGTAGGCGGGCGCAAAAAAGGGGCCTGCGGCCCCTTAGGTCAATCGACTAGCTCAATCACACCTTGAGATAATCCAAAATACCCTCGGCCGCTTGGCGCCCTTCCCAAATGGCGGTAACCACCAGATCGGAGCCGCGCACCATATCGCCGCCGGCAAAGATTTTTTCGTTGCTGGTCTGGAACTTATAGGTCTGCTCTTCGGCCGCTTCGACACCGCCCCAGCTGTTAATAGTGACGCCATTGTCGGCGATCCAATCGGCTGGGTCTGGCTGAAAGCCAAAGGCAATCAGTACCACATCGGCGGGCACGATTTCTTCAGAGCCTTCTATCGGCTGGGGACGGCGGCGACCGTTTTCATCGGGCTCGCCCAATTCGGTGGTCACCACTTTAATGCCTTCTACCTTGCCATCGCCAACTATCTCGATGGGCTGGCGATTAAACAGGAATTTAACCCCCTCTTCTT
The DNA here is from genome assembly GCA_025800435.1 of Cellvibrionaceae bacterium. GTDB lineage: Bacteria > Pseudomonadota > Gammaproteobacteria > Pseudomonadales > Cellvibrionaceae > Pseudoteredinibacter. The sequence goes on from JAOXRV010000570.1 coordinate 6,458, forward strand.
TGGCATTGGCCACTTCGCGCTTAGAGCCTGGCATATTCTCTTCATCGCGGCGATAGGCACAGGTAACGCTGCGCGCCTGCTGGCGAATCGAGGTGCGGTTGCAATCCATGGCGGTATCACCACCACCGAGTACCACCACTTTTTTGCCGGCCACCGAAATAAACTCATCGGTGGATTTTTCAAAGCCCAGGTTGCGATTCACATTGGAGATCAAAAACGGCAGGGCATCGTAAACACCGGGCAGGTCTTCACCGGGGAAGCCGCCCTTCATGTATTTATAGGTACCCATACCCATAAATACCGCATCGTACTCGGCCAGGAGTTCATCGATGGTGATGTCTTTACCCACTTCGGTCTCCAGGCGGAATTCAATACCCATCTCGGTAAAGATTTCCCGGCGCCGGCTCATTACCGATTTCTCCAGTTTGAACTCCGGGATACCAAAGGTCAGCAGGCCGCCGATCTCTGGGTATTTATCAAATACCACCGGCTTAACACCGTTGCGCACCAAAATATCCGCACAGCCAAGGCCGGCTGGGCCGGCACCGATAATGGCGACTTTTTTATCCGTCCACACCACCTTGGACATATCCGGGCGCCAGCCCATGGCAAAGGCGGTATCGGTAATGTATTTTTCGGCGTTGCCGATGGTCACCGCACCAAAACCGTCGTTAAGGGTACAGGCACCTTCGCATAAACGGTCTTGGGGACACACCCGGCCGCAGACTTCGGGCAGGGTGTTGGTCTGATGGCTGAGCTCAGCCGCCTCAAACACATTGCCCTCGCTGATCAGTTTTAACCAGTTGGGAATAAAGTTGTGTACCGGACACTTCCACTCACAATAGGGGTTGCCGCACTCTAGACAGCGGTGAGCCTGGTTGGCCACCTGATCTTCGGTAAAGGGTTTATAAATCTCTACATACTCGGTCTTGCGAGTGTGCACAGGTTTTTTCTGGGGGTCGTTACGCCCCACATCCAAAAACTGGAAGTTATTGCTTAAACGTTCGGGCTGAGCGCTAGGCTTTTTCATATCGCGTCCCTCCGCTTATTCAGTATCAGATTGGGTTTGGGCCAGCAGGCTGCCGAGGCTGGCGGCCTTGGGCTTAACCAGCCAGAACTTGCCGACATAATCGTCGAAGTCCTCGTACAACTCTGCGCTCCACTCACTGCCGGTTTCATCGGCATGGGCCTTAATTAAGCCGCACAAGTGGTTGCGGTGGTCTTCGTAGTTTTCACCGCCGATGCGGCGAATTTCAACCAGCTCATTATTAAAGCGGTCGACAAAGCCACGGTCCAAATCCAATATATAGGCAAAGCCACCGGTCATACCGGCACCAAAGTTAACACCCGTTTGGCCCAGTACCACAACCACACCGCCGGTCATATATTCACAGCAGTGATCGCCGGCGCCTTCCACCACGATAGAAGCACCGGAGTTGCGCACACCTAAACGCTCACCGGCCTGGCCGGCGGCCAATACGGTACCGCCAGTGGCGCCGTAGAGACAGGTGTTGCCCATAATTGAAGTGGTCTTAGTTTCAAAGCGGCTGCCCTTGGGCGGGTACAGTACCAGCTTACCGCCGGCCATACCTTTACCTACATAATCGTTGGCATCACCTTCTAGGTAAATATCCAAACCGCCGGCGTTCCACACCCCCAGCGACTGACCGGCCACGCCGGTCAATTTAACCGTGACCGGATTGTCGGCCATGCCCTGGTTGCCGTAACGCTTGGCGATCTCGCCGGACACTCGTGCGCCAATGGAACGGTCGCAGTTGGTGATATCGAAGGCGAACTCGCCACCGCGCTTGGCGTCGATCGCGGCGCGCATTTCAGCCACCATGCGCTCGGCCAATTCACCCTTGTCGTAGGGGTCGTTTTTTACCACCTGACAGAACTGGGGTTTGGTTTCCAGGTAGTCATCAGTATAGATAATGGGGCTTAAATCCAGCGCCGCTTGCTTATCGGTTTTAGCTTCATCCAGTTCGAGACGGTTAACCTGGCCCACCAGTTGGTCCAGGCTGCGCACACCCAGGGCAGCCATCCACTCGCGCGCCTCTTCGGCCACAAAGCGGAAGAAGTTCATCGCCATGTCGACGGTGCCGATATAGTGGTCGCGGCGCAGTTGATCGTTCTGGGTGGCGACACCGGTGGCGCAGTTATTCAAGTGGCAGATACGCAGGTATTTACAACCCAGGGCCACCATTGGCGCGGTACCAAAACCGAAGGTCTCAGCACCAAGCATGGCCGCTTTAATGACATCCAGGCCGCTCTTCAGGCCGCCGTCGGTTTGCACCCGCACATTGCCGCGCAAATCATTGGCGCGCAAGGTCTGGTGAGTTTCCGACAGGCCCAGCTCCCAGGGTGAACCGGCGTAGCGGATCGAGGTCAGGGGTGAGGCCGCAGTACCACCATCGTAACCGGAGATGGTAATTAAGTCGGCGTAGGCCTTAGCTACACCGGCGGCGATAGTGCCAACACCGGGGCGGCTTACCAGCTTAACGCTGATCAGGGCATCGGGGTTCACCTGTTTCAAATCGAAAATCAGCTGGGCCAAATCTTCAATCGAATAAATATCGTGGTGGGGCGGCGGCGAAATCAAGGTCACACCGGGCACCGAGTAGCGCAGGGTGGCGATCAAGTCGTTAACCTTGCCCCCGGGCAGCTGGCCGCCTTCACCGGGCTTAGCACCCTGGGCCACTTTAATTTGCAACACCTCAGCGTTGACTAGGTAGTGCGGGGTTACCCCAAAACGACCCGAGGCAATCTGCTTGATTTTGGAAACCTTGTTGGTGCCAAAGCGCTTGGGGTCTTCACCGCCCTCACCGGAGTTGGAACGGCCACCGAGGGTGTTCATGGCTTCGGCCAGGGCCTCGTGAGCCTCGGGCGAAAGCGCACCTAAAGACATAGCCGCAGAGTCAAAGCGAGCGACAATGGCTTCCATGGGTTCTACTTCTTCAAGCGCAATAGGCTTAGCTTCTTTAAGCTTAAACATATCGCGCAGGGTGGCGACCGGTCGCTCGTTCACAAGGTTGGCGTATTTTTTCCAAATACTGTAGTCGCCGGTTTTTACCGCTTGCTGCAGGGTTTGCACCACATCGGGGTTAAAGGCGTGATATTCCTGGCCGTGCACATATTTGAGTAGGCCGCCGGGCTCAACGGTTTTGCGATCCAGCCAGGCGATGGTATCCAGCGCCTCTTGCTCGGATTGTAAATGCTCGAAGCCGGCGCCTTTAATGCGCGAGGGCGTGCCCTTAAAGCACAGCTCAACCACCTCTTCATCGAGGCCGATAATTTCAAACAGCTGGGCACCGCGGTAAGAACCAATGGTGGAAATACCCATCTTTGAGAGGATCTTCATCAGGCCTTTGTTGATGCCTTTGCGGTAATTGCGCGAGGCGGTATCGTGATCCACCAGCAACTCGCCGGTTTGAATCAGGTCGTTCAACACCTGGTAGCTGAGGTAGGGGTAAACCGCCGAGGCACCGTAACCGATTAGGGTCGCTATCTGGTGCGAGTCGCGCGCGTAAGCGGTCTTGGTAATAATATTGGAGTCACAACGCAGACCGGCGTTAATCAAACGGTGGTGCACCGCACCGGTGGCCAGCAGCGAGTGGATCATGCCCTTGCCGGGCTCGGGGTAGCCATCGCTGAGGATTACGACCACCACGCCTTCGCGTACCGCCGCTTCCACATCGTCACAGAGCTTAACAATAGCGTCTTTTAGGCTGTGGCTGGCCGGGTCGTAGCGCAGGGTAAACTGCTGGGTGCGGTAGTCTTTGCTGTCCATCTTGCGGATGGTGTAAAACTTGCGCGGCGACAGTACCGGGCTGTTTAAGTTAATGCGCTTACCGTGGGCCGGGGTTTCGGCGAACACATTCAG
>JAOXRV010000583.1 GCA_025800435.1 Cellvibrionaceae bacterium
AAACGCCCCGGCGGTTGGCCCATCGGCCAGCTCAGTCTCAATTTAGAGCAGCAGTGGCCCGACCTATGCCACCGGCCCCTGCCCAAATCGCACAATATTCTGCCCTTCGGCCTTAAGCCCCAGGGGCAGCAGCAGGCCTGACCGTGCTGTGGCTCTATCTGCACTTTTACCAGTTGCAACTGGACGGCCTCTACCACCCCGAGCAAGCGAGCCAAGCCCTGGTTATTGTCGATGGGCCCTACCATAAAATTTGCCAGGCCAATGCCCCAGCCCGCGAGTTGGGCATTGAACTGGGCATGGGCCTGGCCAGCGCCGCCGCCCTGGCGCCCCAATTACAAGTGCTAGATTACCAACAAACCCAAGAGCAACAACTGTTGCAACAGCTGGCCGGCGAGCTCTACCCCATCAGCGCCAGCATTGTGTTAAAACAGCCCCAGGGCTTACTGCTGGAAGTTAGCAGTATGCTTAATTATCACGGCGGCCTAAAGGCCTATTGGCATAAGCTGCAACAAGCCTTGCAGGCCTGGCACTACCACTACGCCAGCGCCTATGCGCCCCTGGCGGCCCAGCTTTTGGCCGAGGCCGGCTTTAATCAACTGCAGCAAGAGCAAACCATTTTACAAAAAGCCCTGGCCCAATTGCCCATCGACTGCCTGCCAATTGCCAGTAAAAGCCGCCAACAATTACAACGCTTAGGCATACGCCAGCTCGGGCGCTTATTAAAACTGCCCCTAAAAGAGCTGGGCAAACGCTTCGATCTTGAGCTGCTGCAAATTATTGGCCGCCTGAGCCAACAACTGAAAACCCCACTGGAATATTTTCAGCCGGCGGAGACCTTCCATGAACAGCTGCAGTTATTTTACGAGATAAGCGACAGCGACAAATTAAATAAACCCCTGGGTTTATTGCTGAACAAGCTGCAACAATTTTTACAACAGCGAGACCTAGAAGCCACCTGTGTGGAATTACAATTGCAGTTGCGCCAGGGGCAAATCGAGCCCTTACGCATACATTCCAGCCAGGGCGACTACCGCCGTGAGCCCTGGCAAAAACTGTTTGCCCTGCGCTTTGAGCGCCTGCCCCTGCCTGCCCCGGTGGAGGCCCTGGCCCTATACTGCGGCCACTACCGCCGTCGGGGCGGCCAGCACCGGGATCTGCTCGATGCCCGCAATAGCGGGCTTAGCACCCAGCAACTGCACGACCAACTCAGCGCCCGGCTCGGCGATAGCGCCGTTAAACCCCTGGCTTTTGGCAATAGTCATGTGCCCGAGCTGTGCCAGCAAGACAGTGGCGACAGCCCCCCCGAACCGCTGTTGCGCCCGGTGTTTTTACTGCAGCAGCCTGAGCCACTTAAGGATCAAATTGCCCTACACCAAGGCCCCGAGCGTATTCAAAGCCACTGGTGGCGCCCAGCCCAAGACGGCGGTGAAATCGAGCGTGACTATTTTATTGGCCGCGACCAACTCGGGCGTTGGTGCTGGGTGTTTAAAACCCGCCGGGGCCAGTGGTTTGTGCAGGGGTATTTTTCCTGATGAGCTACGCCGAATTATTTTGTCAGAGCAATTTTAGTTTTTTGCACGGCGCCTCCCAGCCAGAGGAGCTGGTGCGGCGGGCCGCGTTTTTAGGCTATCAAGCGCTGGCCATTACCGATGAGTGTTCAGTGGCCGGTGTGGTGCGCGCCCACAGCTGCATCGAGCAAGAGGGCTTAACGTTACAATTAATTATCGGCAGCCTATTCCGCTACGGTGACGATTTACAACTGTTACTGCTGTGCCCCAATCATGCCGCCTACGGCGAGCTGTGCCGCATTATCAGCAATGCCCGGGCGCGCAGCGAAAAAGGCCAGTACCAGCTCGACCTATGGGAGCTGCGCAAACTGCAACACTGTTTGATTATCTGGCTGCCGTGCGGCACGGCTGCGAGCGACGACTACTGGGGCAAGTGGCTAAGCCAGCGCTACCTCGGCCGCCTGTGGCTGGGCTTACAGCGCCACCTGCACAGCGGCGAGCACCACTACCGACAGCACTGCGAACAACTCGGCGAGCAATGGCAGATTCCCATCTGCGCCTGTGGCGGGGTGTTAATGCACAGCCCCGAGCGCCAAAACCTGCAGCAGTTATTAAGCGCCATCCGCCTGGGCAAACCGATTGCACAACTGGGGCGCGGCCTCAGCAGCAATAAAGAGGCCTGCCTGCGCAGTATCGACAAACTGCTGAGTTTATTCCCCGAGCCTTATCTGCTCGAAAGCCTCAATATCGCCGCGCGCTGCCAGTTTAATTTGGGCGAATTAAAAAGCCTGTACCAATACCCGGCCGAACTGGTGCCCAAAGACCAAAGCCCCGGCGACTATTTGCGCCAGCTGGTTAAGGGCGGCTGCCAAAAACGCTTCCCCAATGGGGTCAGCGCCGAGGTTCAAGCCATTATCAACAAAGAACTGAAACTCATTATCGAGGAAAAATACGAATATTTTTTTCTCACCATTTACGATCTGGTGCAGTTTGCCCAGCGCAATAATATTCTCTACCAGGGCCGGGGCTCGGCGGCCAACTCGGTGGTCTGTTACTGCCTGGAAATTACCGCCGTTAACCCGGAAAAGATCTCGGTACTGTTTGAGCGCTTTATCTCTAAAGAACGCAAAGAGCCGCCGGATATCGATGTGGACTTTGAAAGTCAGCGGCGCGAAGAGGTGATTCAGTATATCTACCAAAAATACGGACGCCAACGCGCCGCCCTGGCGGCCACCGTAATCACCTACCGGCTGCGCAGCGCCCTGCGCGAGGCGGGCAAAGCCCTGGGCTTTGCCGAAAGCCAGATGGATTTTTTTATCAAACAGATCAACCGCCGCAGCCCAGTGCCCTGGCCCGAGCAATTGCAGGGGGCGGGGCTGGATTTAAACAGCCACCAAAGCCAACTGCTGGTAAATATGGTCGAGCAGCTGCGCGGCTTCCCCCGCCACCTGTCCCAGCATGTGGGTGGCTTTGTAATCACTAGCGGGCCGCTCTACCAGCTAGTGCCCACCGAAAACGCCGCCATGCCCGAACGCACCGTGATCCAGTGGGATAAAGACGACCTGGAAACGCTGGGCCTATTTAAAGTAGATGTTTTATCCCTGGGTATGCTCAGCGCCATTCGGCGCAGCTTTGCGCTGATTGAAAACCGCCATCGACGCCTGCTGAGCATCGCCCAGATTGGCGCCCTGCCCGAAGACCCGGATGTCTACCGAATGATTCAAGCGGCCGATACCGTCGGCGTTTTCCAGATAGAATCCCGCGCCCAAATGAGCATGCTGCCGCGCCTAAAACCCGCCTGCTACTACGACCTAGTGGTCGAGATTGCCATTGTCCGCCCCGGCCCCATTCAAGGCGAGATGGTGCACCCCTATTTAAAACGCCGCAACGGCGAAGAAGCCGCCGACTACCCCTCAGAAGATTTGCGCCCGGTGCTGAAGCGCACCTACGGCGTGCCGATTTTTCAAGAGCAGGTGATTCAAATTGCCATGGTCGCCGCCGGTTTTAGCGGTGGCCAGGCCGACCAACTGCGCCGGGCCATGGCCAGTTGGAAAAAAACCGGCCAGCTGCACGGCTTTCGGCAAAAGTTAATTGATGGCATGCTAAAAAAAGGCTACCAGCGCGACTACGCCGAACGCATTTTTGCCCAGATACTGGGCTTTGGCGACTACGGCTTTCCCGAATCCCACTCGGCCAGCTTTGCAATCCTGGCCTATGTATCGGCCTGGTTAAAATACCACTACCCACTGGAATTTTGCTGCGCCCTACTCAACAGCCAACCCATGGGTTTTTACAGCCCAGCTCAACTGATCAACGACGCCCGCCGCCACGGGGTTAAGGTGCTGCCGGTGTGCGTAAAACACTCCCGCTGGGACCACCGCCCCGAAGCCGACAGTTTGCGCCTGGGCCTGCGCCTGGTCAAAGGCCTAAGCCAGGCCGGCGCCGACACCATTGCCGCGCTACAAACCAGCGACCAGATTGAACAGTTCGGCAAACTGCAACAGCAACTTAACCGCCGCGACCTAGAGGCACTGGCCAGCGCCAATGCCCTGGGCGTATTTGCCGGCAATCGCTTTCAAGCCCGCTGGCGCAGCGCCGAGCGCGAATGCGAACTGCCGCTGTTTGCCGAGCTAGAAACCAAGCAAAGCGAACAAAGCCAACTGCCCTACTGCCCCAGCGATGCAGACAATCTACTGGAAGACTACGCCAGCCTGGGCCTCAGCCTCGATCATCACCCTATTGGGCTGCTGCGAGCCCAAGGACATTTTGGCCGCTGCGCCAGCTCAAACCAGCTGGCCGATAAGCGCAATAACAGCCTGATACGAGTTGTCGGCCTAGTCACCGGCCGCCAAAGCCCCGGCACCGCTTCGGGGGTAACCTTTATCACCCTGGATGACGAACACGGCCAAACCAATATCATCACCTGGGCCGCCACCGCCCAGGCCCAACAGCAAGCATTTTTACGCGCAAAAATTTTAGAAGTGCGCGGCGTGTTAGAAAAAGCCAACGGAGTGGTGCATGTGGTGGCGGGTAAACTTATCGACCACAGCCAACTGCTGGAGAGTTTACAGGCTGGGTCGCGGGATTTTCATTAGCTTGGTTTCAAAGCTGTTTAGTGTTCCGCTAAAGCTGGAGCGATTCACCACCAACCAAGTCTGTTTCTGAAAAACTGGCAACTATCAGGCCAGCTCTGAATTACTAAACCTATATCGGATATTACGATCTCGAACGACTTCATTCAGCGAATGGAGAGGCGCCGACAGTTACCGGCATCAACTTGCTTCTTGTTAATCCATGAGCGCAATGTTCTGGAGTCCTATCTACATTTAGCCACCATAAGCATCCATTGGCCTCTGCTTATATGGGTATATAAAGCGAATCTGCGTAGTTCTATCAGCCAAACTGGCGTCCAACATACCTAAGTACTAAAAAATAACTTAAAGGCTCCCTGGCTGTAACCAATCCCGCTCCCAATAACCCCAGCCGGACAAGGTCTTTGCGTTAAAGCCCCCTATCAAAAACACCGCCCCAAACCATACCCCTCAACTTATCAGCTAATTCCAAAAAGTTATTTTGATAATCATTTTCACCTGCATTAACATTGCGGCCCTTATAACTATCAACAAT
>JAOXRV010000588.1 GCA_025800435.1 Cellvibrionaceae bacterium
CAACGCCCACCCCGATAGCCTGTCGCTTAAACTGGATCTGACCGCCATCGACCAATGGCTGGATGTGGTGATCTCTTCACACCAATACCGTCAGCCCAAAGAGCAGCAGGCCTTTTGGCACAGCTTGCAGCAAGAGGAACACTTTGACCCGGCCCGCACTTTGTTTATTGACGATACGGTGCGCATTTTAGATTCGGCCAAGCAATTTGGTATTGCGCATTTACTGTGTGTACACCAGCCAGATAGCCAGCAGCGGCGGCGGGTGGATCAATACCCGGCGATTGAGCACTTCGATGAAATTATGCCGGCTTTATAGGTGGCGGTTTGGAAAAAGTAAGACTGGATAAATGGCTGTGGGCGGCGCGTTTTTATAAAACCCGCAGCCTTGCCAAGGCCGCTATTGAGGGTGGCAAGGTGCACGCCGACGGCCAGCGCCCAAAGGCGGCCAAAGAAATTATGTGTGGGCAGATGCTGCTTATTCGCCAGGGCTATGACGAGCGTGAGGTGGAGGTATTAGGCCTTTCCGATAAACGCGGCCCGGCACCAGTCGCGCAGCAGCTGTACCGCGAAACCGAGGCCAGTATTGCCAAGCGCGAAGCCGAGGCAAGCCAGCGCAAAGTGCTGCGCGGTTTGGACTTGGGGCGCGAGGCCAGACCGACCAAAAAACAGCGGCGCCAAATACACCGCTTTAGAGAGCAAGATTTAGATTAACCCTGTGCCGGCACTGCCGGTGGCACTTAGGAAACTTTGCATGAAATTAAATTTAGGATTATTCGCTCGCCTGGGCCTGCTGGTATTGGCATTTGCGGTTAGTGGCCAAGCAAACGCGGTTAAAAATGGCGATTACCAGCGGGTGAAAAACGCGGTTATAAAAATTTACAGCACCATTACCCCGCCCGATTATTTTACCCCCTGGCGTTTGCTGAACTCCCAACAGAGCAGTGGTTCCGGCGCGGTGATCGCCGGCCAGCGTATCTTGACCAATGCCCATGTGGTGGCCAATGCCAGCTATCTACAAGTGCAAAAAAATGGCGACCCGCGCAAGTTTTTGGCCTATGTGGATTTTGTCTCCCACGAAGCAGACCTGGCCATATTAAAGGTACAGGACCCTAACTTTTTAAAAGGCATTAAACCGCTCAGCATCGGCAAGTTGCCCGAGCCATTGGAGACTGTGTCGGTTTTTGGTTACCCATTTGGTGGCAATACCTTGAGCATTACCCAGGGCGTATTATCGCGGGTTGAGCATCAGTTTTACGCCCACGCCGGCGGTTACTTTTTGGCAGGCCAAATTGATGCGGCGATCAACCCCGGTAATTCCGGCGGCCCGGTTATTGTGGGCGATAAAATTGTCGGTGTGGTGATGCAGGCCAACACTGGCTCCATGGCTGAGAACCTGGGCTATTTTGTACCGCCCACGGTAGTGCGCCACATTTTAGAAGATGCTGAAGACGGTGTGGCCGACGGTTTTGTTAACCTGGGTATTCGCACACAAAATCTCGATAGCCCCTCTTTGCGCAAAGCGCATCAGGTAAAAGAGGAAGAGAACGGTGCCCTGGTGGTGAAGGTATTCAACGGCAGTGTGGCCGATGGCAAGTTGCAGCCAGGTGATGTGATTTTGGCCATCGATGACTACCCGGTGGCCGAGGATCGCTCGATTGAATTCCGCAAAAACCAGCGCACCAATTTTAAATACGCGCTGGATCAACACCATGTGGGTGAAGAGGTTAAGCTGACCATTAGCCGCGCCGGTGAAGTGCAGACCATTGCTATTCTCGCCAGGGCTTCCCGCTCTAACTACAGCCGGGTACTGGCCGAGCGCTTTGATCGCCAGCCCAGCTATTTTATCTATGGTGGGGTGGTGTTTGTGCCCCTGAATATGAACTTGATTAAGCGCTGGGGTAATAACTGGCACAGCAAGGCGCCGGTGGATTTTTTAAGTGCCCGTGGCCAGTGGCGCACGCCGGAAAAAACCGAATTGGTGGTGGCCCTTAAGGTGCTGCCGGCGGATGTAAACCTGGGCTACCACGATTGGAAGAACTGGGTGATTGAGACCATTGATGGTCAGCCGATTGTGGATTTTAAAGACTTTGTGGCCAAGCTGCGGGCCAGTGAGGGCGACTTTTTACGCCTGGCCGATGAAGACGGCTTTCAGATTGTGCTTAAGCGCAGCGAGGCCGAGGCCAGTGAAGCCAAGATTTTGGCTCGCTACCGGGTGCCGCGGCCCTATTCGGAAGATTTAGCCCCCGCCGAAGCGGCCCCCAGCCCTTGATCTGGGGCCCAATCACCCTTATATAGTGGGCACAGGGCCGGCTGCCGGCCCACAGTTGATTTACAGGTGCCCACACATGTCAGACTCAGCGGCCAGCAGCGCCAATAACGATAGCCTGCAGCACTTTATTTTTGAAAACAGCGATATTCGCGGTGAGGTGATCAGCCTGGCCGAGGCCTACCAGCAAGTGCGCGCCAATAATAGCCGCGCCGAAGGCGGCCTGCCGGAGCCGGTGTTGCGCCTGCTGGGGGAGTTTATGGCGGCGGTGAGCCTGCTGTCGGGCACCCTAAAGTTTGAGGGGGTGCTAACCCTACAGGCCAAAGGCAGTGGCCCCATGCCCATGATTATGGCAGAGGCCAGCTACCAAAAAGGTTTACGTGCGGCGGTGCAGGTAGATGCCGCCAGCCAGATTGGCGATGCCCCCAGCTTTACCGAGCTGCTGGGCCAGGGTGGCCTGCTCGCCATTTTGATTCAGCCCGATAAGGGCGAGCGCTACCAGGGCATTGTGCCCCTCGAAAAACCTGAGCTGGCCGCCTGCCTGGAGGATTACTTTGCCCAATCCGAGCAGCTGGCCACGCGCATTTGGCTGGCCGCAGATCAGGCCCACGCCGGCGGCCTTATGCTACAGGCCCTGCCCCAGCAACTGGCCGATGCCGAGCACAACGAGTGCCACTGGCAGCATCTAGTGGCCCTGGCTGATACCATAAAAAATGATGAGTTATTAGGCTTGGATGCCCATACTATTTTGCATCGCCTGTTCCACGAAGAACAACTGCGCCTATTTGATCCCCAGCCAGTGGCCTTCGCCTGCTCCTGCTCTGAGCAGCGCTGCGCCAGTGCCATTATGGCAATGGGCCAGGCCGAGGCCGAGCAGATTGTGGCCGAGCAAGATCTCATTACTATGGATTGCCACTTTTGCGGCCAACAGTACCAGTTTGGGCCAGAGCAATTGGCCAAATTGTTTGGCGATCAGGCCGCTAGCCGCCATTAGTCAGATCTATATTCATTATTAAATCGCTGCTGGGGCCAAGTTTTTCCCCAGAGGGGCCAAGATAAGATCGAATCTCATTAGGTTTTCTGGCATAATGGCGCCCCCAAATTACCAGGCGGTGGTTAAAACTTGGCCGCTGCGGACAGATTTTTAAATAAAAATGTCTCTACCACTGGTGCTTCGGCCGCTTGCCGAGGTGCGGCGGTTCAGGCCCATAGATAGCTACAGGACAGATTTAAATGACACAGATTGACGATGCTCCAACCGTCTACACCGATCTAAGCTCAGCGCAACTGATCGAGCAAGCCCTGCAGCGGGGCGAAGGTAAGCTGGCCGCCAACGGCGCCTTCTGCGCCGAAACCGGTGCCCGCACCGGCCGCTCGCCCGCTGACCGCTATACCGTGGAAGAGCCCTCCACTGCCGAGAGCATCGATTGGGGTGCGGTTAACCGCCCCTTCCCAGCCGACAAGTTCGATGCCCTGTGGGATCGTGTCGAAGAGTACATCAGCGGTGTCGACAGCTTTGTCTCCCACCTGCACGTGGCCGAAGACCCCGACCACTACCTGGCCGTTAAAGTCACCACCGAGACCGCCTGGCACAATCTGTTCGGCCGCAATATGTTTATTCGCACCGACAACTACAACCCCAAGGGCAAGCAAGAGTGGCGCATTCTGCACGCCGCCAACTTTGTTTGTGAGCCAGAGCGCGACGGCACCAACTCCGAGGTGGCGGTGATTGTTAACTTCGCCCAGCGCAAAGTACTGCTGGCCGGCGCCAAGTACGCCGGTGAAATGAAGAAATCCATGTTCGCGGTACAAAACTTCCTGTTGCCCGAAAAAGACGTTATGCCCATGCACTGCTCGGCCAACGTGGGTAAAGAAGGCGATGTGTGTTTGTTCTTCGGCCTGTCTGGCACCGGTAAAACCACCCTGTCTGCGGACCCAGAACGCTATCTGATTGGCGATGACGAGCACGGTTGGGCCAAGGGTGCGGTATTTAATATGGAAGGCGGCTGCTACGCCAAGACCATCGACCTGAGCCAGAAAAACGAGCCCGTTATTTGGGATGCGATTCGCTTTGGTGCCATTGTTGAGAACGTGGTGCACAGCGATGCGCGCATTGCCGACTACTGCGACACCAGCCTGACCGAAAACGGTCGCTGCTCCTACCCGCTGGAGCATGTTGAAATGCGGGTTGAAGAAAACCGCGCCGGCGAGCCCAAAAACGTCATCTTCCTAACCTGTGATGTTACCGGTGTTATTCCCCCGGTTTCTATCCTCAGCAAAGAAGCCGCGGCCTACCACTTCTTAAGCGGTTACACCGCTCGCGTTGGTTCCACCGAGCTGGGCGCCGAAGCCGGTATTCACCCCGCCTTCTCCACCTGTTTTGGTGCGCCCTTTATGCCACGCCCCGCGCGCGAATACGCCGA
>JAOXRV010000595.1 GCA_025800435.1 Cellvibrionaceae bacterium
GCCGGTGTATCGCAAAGGGATTTGCTATGTGCAATCAGTATGTTACTATGTCGAAATCCTCTGCATCCCTTTCCCAGGCCGCGCCTTTGAAAGGTGCGCTCAAAACCCTGCCCCGCCAGATTATTTTGGTCACGGGCGCGCCACGCACCGCCACCACACCAGTGGGCAATATGCTGTCTTTGGCGGCCAAAACCACCTCGATCTATGAGCCTTTTGGCCTGACTGGCTATCGCGAGATCAAATATCGCTTTCCCATGACCGCGCCAGAAGATGGGCTCTCGCCCCAGGCGCTCAACGCTTTGCTGCAAAAAATTGCGCGCTTTCGTGGCAGGCTAAAGCCCCAAACCCGCGGCAGAGAAAACACCTCTCTAAAAGCAAAATTTTTCGGCACCCGTACCCGATACAGCCTGCGCATGGCTCGGTTGCAGCCTTGGTTGAACACGGTGATCTGGAAAGACCCCCATGCGGTGATGCTGGTGCCGGATATAGTGCAAGCAGGCCTGCCTGTGGTGGTCACCGCCCGGCGGCCCAAAGCCCATGCGGGCAGCTATAAACGTTTG
>JAOXRV010000616.1 GCA_025800435.1 Cellvibrionaceae bacterium
CCCGGTGCGCATGCACAAGGGCATTATGATGGAAGAGGTGCGGGTGTTTGGTCGCTCGGGCCACTCCTCTAACCCAGCCCTGGGCGATAACGCCATGGAGACCATGCACGAGGTCATGGGCAGCCTGTTAGCACTGCGCGGCGAGCTGCAGCAAAAATACCAAAGCCCCGGCTTTGCGGTGCCCACCCCCACCTTAAACTTTGGCTGTATTCACGGTGGCGACAACCCCAACCGCATCTGCGCCGACTGCGCCATGCAGTTTGATCTGCGCGCGATACCGGGCATGAGCAACCAAGAAATGCGCAGCCAAATACGCGCCCGCCTGCAGGCGATAGCCAAGCGCCGTGAAACCAAAATTGAACTGCACACCCTATTCGGTGGAGTAGACCCGTTTGAGCAGGGCGCCGACAGCAATTTGGTGCAAGCCGCTGAGCAGCTGTGCAAGCGCCCCAGCGAGGCGGTGGCGTTTGCCACCGAGGCACCGTTTTTACAAAACCTGGGGATTGAAACCCTGGTACTGGGGCCGGGCAGTATCGACCAGGCCCACCAACCCAATGAGTTTATCGCCCACGATCAAATCGAACCGGCCATCGATATCATCAGCGGCCTGATTAAACGCTTCTGTCTGGCGTGATCTGCACACCTACCATATACTCAAGCCCTAGGTCCCCAGCCGGGTGGCCCTTGGCGAGTGCAAGAGCGTGAACAATTTAGACTACGTTAAATGGTTTCGGGATACCTCCCCTTATATACAATCACACCAGGGTAAAACTTTTGTTTTAATGCTGCCCGGTGCGGCCATTGCCGACGATAATTTTATTAATATTATTGGCGATATCAATCTGCTCAGCAGCTTGGGTATTCGCCTGGTCTTGGTGTACGGTGCCCGTCCCCAAATTGAAGCGCGCTTTGCCGCCGCCGGTATCGATAGCCACCTGCACAAAGGCAAGCGGGTGACCGACGCCCAGAGCATGAATCTGGTGTGCGAGTCGGTCGGCGCCCTGCGCAACCAGATTGAGGCCGCCTTTTTTAGCCGCCACCTAAATGCCCCCAAAGAGGTGCAGGCCGCGCCTTTAATTAGCGGTAATTTTGTCACCGCCATGCCCTACGGGGTAATCGACGGGGTCGATTTGCAACACACCGGTAAGGTGCGGCGGGTAGCCAGCCAGTCTATCGCGGGCCTGTTGGATCAAAAACAATTGGTATTGCTGCCACCCCTGGGCTATTCCCCCACCGGCGAGACCTTTAACCTGTCTTACGCCGAACTGGCCACCCGGGTCGCCATCGATTTAAAAGCCGATAAGCTAATCGCCTTTTGCTCCGAAGATGGCGCCTACAATGCTAAGGGCAAGCTCTACCGCGAGCTAACCCTGCTGGAGTGCCAGGCCACCCTCGGCAGCGATGGCGATCTCAGCGACCACCGCCTGGCCCTAGAGGCCTGCTACAAAGCCTGCGAGCAGGGTGTGGCCCGGGCCCATATGCTCAACTACAGCGATGACGGCGCCCTGCTTAAAGAGCTGTTTAGCCGCGACGGCGCCGGCACCATGGTACACCGGGATAGTTACGAGCTAATCCGCCGGGCGCGGATTAGCGATGTGGGCGGCATTTTAGATTTAATTCAGCCGCTGGAGCGCCAAGGCATCTTGGTGCGGCGCTCGCGCGAACGGCTGGAAATGGAAGTAGAGCACTTTACGGTAATGGAAAAAGACGGTGCGATTATCGCCTGCGCCGCGCTCTACCCGTTTAACTCGGCCAACTCGGGCGAGCTGGCCTGTGTGGTCACCGCCGCCGAATACCAAGGTGGTGGTCGCGCCGCCAAACTTCTCAAACACATTGAGCGCCAGGCCAAAAAGCTGGGCTTTGAGCAGCTATTTACCCTTACCACCCAAACCGCCCACTGGTTTATCGAACAGGGCTTTGAGCTGGCCAATGTGGCTATCCTGCCCGACGAGAAGCAGTCGTTTTACAACTACCAGCGCAACAGCAAGGTATTTGTTAAAAAAATCGCCAATTAGCGCGATTTTCGCCCGAGACGGGCCCGAATCCACAGTGGATCGCAGCCCGACTTTGCGCTTGATCAAAGTTTGACTTAATCCATGCTGAATTCTAAGTATTTGATAGTAGACTTACGCCCCACTTAGAATGACAGGCCCAAAGAGGCGCAAGTGATGAATATCTCTAGTAAAACCGCAACGGTGTTATACCGCAAAAACGGCCACAGCTGTATTGTGTTTTCGGATCTGGTCGAGGGCGAAGGGGTTCAGGCCAATCAGTTTTTGATTATCGATGAGAGTCACACCGGTATTATCGACCCGGGTGGCGATTTAACCTATACCCCGCTGTCGATTGAAATCAGCAAACATGTCAATCTCCAAGACTTGGACTATATTTTTGCCTCCCACCAGGACCCGGATATTATCGCCTCGCTGCCGCGCTGGATGCTGCACAGTGATTGCAAGGTGGTAACGCCGGCCCAGTGGTCGCGGTTTTTGCCCCATTTAGCCTCAAGCTTTGTCACCGACAAGCTCAAGCATGTAATGAACGAGCGCATTATTGCAGTACCCGATAAGGGCATGAAGATTCCCTTTGGCCGCAGCCATATCATCGCCCTGCCCGCCCATTTTTTGCATTCGGTTGGCAATATCAACTTTTACGACCCGGTCAGTAAAATTCTATTTTCTGGCGATATGGGCGCCTCTATGGTAGACGAAAACCCCGAAGCCCCAGTGGAAGACTTTGCCGCTCATATTCCGTTAATGGAGGGTTTCCACCAGCGCTATATGACCTGCAATAAGGCCTGCCGCCTGTGGGCCAAGATGGTCAGCCAGCTGGATGTACAAATGATTATTCCCCAGCACGGCCGCCCCTTTATCGGCCGCACCATGATTGCTCACTTCCTCAAGTGGATTGCCAATCTAGAGTGTGGGGTAGACCTGCTGAGCGAGAGCGACTACCAGATTATTGAGTAGCCGCCCCGGCGCCAAATATTGGCTTTGTTACAATGAACCTTTTGCCAGCGGCCCAACTATGCGCAGCAGCGACTACCGCCAACTGTTTTTACAAGACACGCCCCTGCTCGATGTGCGCGCGCCGGTGGAGTTTACACAGGGCCACTTTCCCCGCAGCCACAACCGCCCGCTACTGGATGACCAGCAGCGCCAGCAGATCGGCCTGCGCTACAAACAGCAGGGCCAGGATGCGGCCATTGAACTGGGCTGGCAGCTGGCCACCGATGCAATACAGACGGCCCGGCTTAAGGCCTGGGGCGAGTTCTGCCAGCACCACCCCAATGCCCTGCTGTATTGCTTTCGCGGCGGCTTGCGCTCCCAGCTGAGCCAGCAATTGCTGGCCAAAGCCGGTATCGACATCCCCATTGTCGAGGGTGGCTACAAGGCCATGCGCCGCTTTTTACTGGAGCAACTGCAGCGAGCCTGTGCCAGCGCTGCCCTGATCATTATTGCCGGCCCCACCGGCAGCGGCAAAACCAAAGCCATACAAGCCATCGACCGCGCCATCGACCTAGAGCACAGAGCCTGCCACCGGGGCTCGGTATTTGGCGCCACCGCACAGCCCCAGCCCGCGCAAATTAGCTTTGAAAACCAAATCAGTGTGGACTGGCTTAAGCTGGGCACACAGGCCCCGGTATTTATGGAAGACGAAGGCCGCCTTATTGGCCGCCTGGCGCTACCCCAGGAGCTGCAAACCGCAATGGCCCAGGCCCCTATGGTGGTGGTGCAAGAGCCACTGGAGCAGCGGGTAGAGTGGGTGCTGCAAGATTATGTCGACCCGGCACTGGGAGGCGCCCAGCACGCCGCTTTTGCCGCCGCCATCCAGGCTAGCTTGGGGCGTATTAAAAAACGCCTGGGCGGTCTGCGCCACCGAGAGCTGGCAGCCCAGTTTGAGCATGCCTGCCAAGGCGGCGAAAGGGATAAGTTTCGTAAGCCGGTAGCCTGTTTGCTGCGCGACTACTACGACCCCATGTATAATTATCAATTGTGCCAACGCCGTGGACAGCGATTGTTCCAGGGCCCACTGGGCGCCGTGATTGAGTACTGTAAGGACAAAAAATGAGCGTTATTCGTTGGATCTTAGGCAAGCTAATTTTGGGCCTAAATTTTATATTTCGCCCCACCCAGCGCAAGCTTAACCCTGAGCAAAAAGCCGCCCAGCAAGAGGCCGCCAAGGGCCTGGCCCTATACCAGTTTGCCGCCTGCCCGTTTTGCGTAAAAGTGCGGCGCGAACTGCACCGGCTAAACCTGGAGCTGCCCCTGCGCGATGCCAAAGGCTCCGATTTGTACCGGGGCGAGCTGGAGCAGGGCGGCGGCCGCATCAAAGTACCCTGCCTGCGCATCGATGACAATGGCCAAACCAAATGGCTGTACGAGTCCAACGACATTATCACCTACCTGCGCCACCGCTTCGCTACTGAACAATAACTAAGCGGGCCATTTATGCACCCCACAGTTGCGCTGCATCAAACCCAACACCGAATTAATGTGATGATTATCACGACAAACGACTGCCTTGCATGGTGTAATCGCCACTCACATTTGCCTGATCCGACGAGGGCCATATGGGCAGTTACGACAGCAGTTGGGACATTCAGGAAAAGGAACTTGAGATTACGCCACAGCAGGAAGCTCACTACCCCATGTTGGTGCGCATGCGCCAAGATTTTGATTTTAAAATTGTGCAACTGACACAATCGAGCTTCTACCTACGCACCCGCTCCTACCTAGGCGACCCCGAGCAGGAAGTAAGCCCAGTGGTAGAAAGCCTAGAGGCCCTGGAGCTGCACGTCGGCAACAATATGGTCGATATTCTATACAACTACCTGTTTGAAATTCCCGGCGAACAAGTCCCGAGCTCGGATTCCCCCGACGTGCAGGCACTGGCATAGGCACTAAGACTCGCTGATTTGTTTATCACTGGCCTATAATGGCTGCATTAGCGGCTGGTGATAATTCCTATGTTTGCACCCGATTATATCGATCTCGTTTTAATTGGCGGCGGCCACGCCCACGCCCAGATCATAAAAATGTGGGCGATGGATCCACTGCCCGGGGTTCGCTTAAGCCTGGTTAGCCCCCACAGCTACACCCCATACTCTGGCATGCTGCCCGGCTTGCTTGGGGGCCACTATCAATTTGAACAAGCCCATATCGACCTGCGCCGCCTGTGCGCCTGGGCCAAGGTGCGTTATATCGAAGGGGCCGTGACTGCGATTGATACAGATACCAAACATATCCAGATAACCGGCCACCCGGGCCTGTGTGCCGATTTATTATCAGTTAATATCGGCATTACGCCGGCCAATGCAATTCCCGGCGCCGAACAATTTGCCATTGGGGTAAAGCCCATTGCCCAGTTTCACCAGCAGTGGTTACAACTGCTGCAGGCCCTTCCCAACACGACTGAACAGACGCCGGCGCGCATTCATATAATTGGCGCCGGTATCGCCGGGGTAGAGAGCTGCCTGGCCATGGCCCAACGTATTCGCAGCGAAGGGCGTGCGGCGAAATTATTTTTACTCTACCCCGATGACGATATTTTGCCCGAGCTGCCGGCGCGAGCGCGCCGCGTCGCCCGCGCCGCGCTCGATCGCTACGGCGTACAATGCCTAGCCCAACACCGGGTACAAGCGTTTGCCCAGGGGCACATACAGTGCAGCCAAGAGCGAGTGCTGGCCTCAGACTTCAGCTTGCTGTGCACACAGGCCCAGCCCGCCCAGTGGCCATCAGCATCAGGCATAAGCTGCGACCAGCGCGGTTTTATTTTGCTTAATGATCAACTGCAATCCATCAGCCACCCCTGGATTTTTGCCGCCGGTGATACCGCCCAGCAACAGCGCCACCCCCGCCCACAAGCCGGGGTATTTGCAGTGCGCCAGGGGCCGGTGCTGTTTGCCAACCTGCGCCGCCATGCACAAAAGCAGCCGTTAAAATCATTCCGCCCCCAACAACGTTTTTTAAAGCTGATGTCGCTGGGTGATAAACAGGCAGTGGCCATTCGCAATGGTTTTAGCCTCGGTGGCTCGGGCTGGTTGGGGCGTTTAATGTGGCGCTGGAAAGACCGCATAGACCGGCAGTTTATGGCGCAGCTACAACAGCTGCCCACGACAATGCCAGCCACCACAATCATCACTATCGAGCCGGGTTCGCTCAATAGCGACGAGCAAGCTTTAGACCCCATGCGCTGCGAAGGCTGTGGGGCCAAGGTTGGGGCAAGTATCCTGCAAAGGGCGCTGGCCAAACTAAAAACCCCGAGCGATGACTCCATTGTAATGGGCTTAGCGGCCCGTGAAGACGCCGCGGTATTTAAGCCACCCGCCGGCAAACTGATGGTGCAATCGGTAGACAGCTTTGGCGGCATGGTGAGCGACCCTTATATACAGGGCCAGCTCGCCGCCCTGCACGCGCTGAGTGATATTTTTGCCATGGGCGCCACGCCTCACAGCGCCCAGGCTCTAGTGACAATGGCCAGTAATGGCGAAGCGATTGTAGAGCGCGATTTAAACTTGCTGTTGCAAGGGGCCGTTGCACAATTAAATGCCCACCGCTGTAGTTTGATAGGCGGCCACACCAGCGAGGGCCCCAATACCCAGTTGGCGCTGTGCATTAATGGCAGTATCGAGCCAGATAAAATCAGCACTAAGGCCAATCTTCAGGTGGGCGATAAACTGATCCTGTGCAAACCACTGGGCAGCGGTATTTTATTTGCCGGCCAACAACTGGGCCTGTGCCAGGGCCCCTGGATAGAAGCAGCCCTGGCCGCCATGCTGCAATCCAACCGCGCTGCCGCCGAGCTGGCCCAACACTATGGCGCCAGCGCCTGCACCGATATCACCGGCTTTGGGCTGCTCGGCCACCTGGCTGAAATGCTGCGCCGCCCGGACCAAAACACCGGCCTTAAGCTGGCACTGCAACCGGGCGCCATCCCCCTGTACCAGGGCGTGGCCGAGCTGGTTAAACAAGGGGTGCGCTCAAGCTTATTTAGCCACAACCTAAGCCTGGCCATGGCTTACTGTGATACCAGCATCGACGGGGCAGAGCCGCTGTGCGACCCACAGACCTGCGGCGGGCTTTTAGTTGGGGTAACTGCCAAACAGAGCGACAGCCTATTGCAGGCACTGCGGCAATCGGGTTATCCGCAGGCCGCTATTATTGGCGAGTGTCTAGCCTCGGTGGACAGTCGTATTTGCTTGGGTACCTCTGAATAACTCGATGATACTCAGCGCTACCCTTGGGTTAATCGGCGCTATCTTCCGCTTCGGCTTTACCGAACCAGCGCTTGAGCGAGGCCTTGGCTTTTTCTTTATGGCTGGGGCGGATATAGGCGGCCACAGTGGCCAGTGCGCCCGCGATAATACCCACATCGTCGCTGTAGCCCAGCAGCGGGGTCAGGTCGGGAATGCCATCGATGGGGGCGACAAAATAGGCAATCGCCCCCCAGATAGCGGTGCGCGCCCAGGTGGGCGTGCGCTCATCGCGGGCGGCGTAGTACAGTATCAGCACTTTCTCTACTAGGCTTTCGCCGGCTTTCAGCGCAGAGCCAGCCAGCTTTTCCCACAGGCTTTGCTCGCGCTCGGCCTCGGCCAGCTCGGTACCCACTTGCTTATCATCGCCCTGCTGGTTGGTTTCGATACCCTGCTGCTCTCGCTCGGCCATATTCACCTCGGTTAGCGCTTTGTCATTCACTTGACACAAGCTGCGGTAAAGATAACTTACTATTTTGACCAAACGATTAAAAGGAATATCCATGAAGCGGCGGCAGTTTATTAAAACCAGCAGTATGGGCGCCCTAGCCCTGGGTACAGCCCCGAGCATTAGCTTTGCCTCAGCACGCCCCCAGCCCAGCAATGCTATGGCCAGCGGTGATTGCAGCGAGAGCAGCGCGGTGATCTGGGCCAAGGCCGACCGCCCATCGCTGATGTGGGTAGACTTGGCCCGCGACCCCAGTTTTAACAACTACCAGCGCTACCGAGGCGGCGCCGCCCTGGGTGCTAGCGACTACAATGCCAAGACCTACCCCAACGACTTAAACCCAGGCCAGCAGTACTTTTACCGAGTGCAGTTTGAAAGCCTGGATAAACCCGGCCTATTTGGCAAACCACAGCTGGGCCAATTCAAAACTGCCAGCCGCAAGCGCGAGAGATTGCGCTTTTGCTGGTCTGGCGACACCGCCGGCCAGGGCTACGGCATTGATGCCAGTCGTGGCGGCATGCTTACCTATAAAGCCATGCTTGCCCGCCAACCGGACTTTTTTATTCACAGCGGCGACCAAATCTACGCCGACAACCCCATTAGCGCCAGCATACAACTGAGCGATGGCAGCAGCTGGCGCAATATCGTCACCCCAGGCAAGGCCAAGGTAGCGGAGAGCTTGCAAGAATTTCGTGAAAACTATTATTACAACTATCTAGACACTCACCTACGCGAGTTTCATCGCAAAATCCCCAGCTATATTCAATGGGATGATCACGAGGTTGTTAACAATTGGTACCCCGGCGAAATCCTCGACGACCCACGCTACCGGGAGAAGAGCGTTTCACTGCTGGCCGAGCGCTCGCGCCGGGCCCTATTTGACTGCAACCCCATCACTCAAACCCCGGGCCACCCCGAGCAAATTTACCGCCAGCGCAGCTTTGGGCCGCTGCTGGATGTCTTTTTTCTGGACCTGCGCAGCTACCGAGGCCCCAATAGCCGCAACCGCCAAGCACAGCAAAGCGCCGCTACCGATTTTATGGGCGACCGCCAATTGCAATGGCTAAAACAAGCCCTGGCCAGCTCCAAGGCGACCTGGAAAATCATTGCCAGTGATATGCCGATTGGCTTACTGGTTACCGAATGGCAGAGCGATGTGGCCGAAAACGGCGCCAATGGCGATGGCCCCGCCCTGGGTCGGGAGCTGGAAATTGCTGAGCTGCTGCAATTTATCGCCAAACAAGATATTAGCAACGTACACTTTATTACCGCCGACGTGCACTACTGCGCCTCTCACTATTACGACCCGGCCAAAGCCCAATTTAAAAACTTTAAGCCTTTCTGGGAGTTCGTCAGCGGCCCACTGCACGCCGGCACCTTTGGCCCCGGCAAACTGGATAACACCTTTGGCCCGCAGTTAATATTTAAGGGCATACCGGACAACCTAACCCCCAACAGCCCACCATCGGATAACTACCAATTCTTCGGCGAGATGGAAATTAACCCAGACAGCCTAGTGCTGACCGTACGGCATTTTAATCGGCAGGGGGAGTTGTTGTGGGAGAAGGGGCTTGAGGCTGAGGGGGTTTAGACCCAGAGTGTCGCTCAAGAGCTGCTTCGAGCGTTTTTATCTATATGATAAAAACGCTCGATAATCATGGGAGCCCGCGCTTTTTAAATACCATTACCTGGGTCGCCTTGCTCAACAAGCTCAAACTCATCAGACAGCATATTGAGGCCGCCATGGTAAGAACCCCTATCTGTTTGGCAAGCG
>JAOXRV010000629.1 GCA_025800435.1 Cellvibrionaceae bacterium
CGAAGAGGAAGGCGGTGAAGGCGAAGAAGATTCAGAGGCGGTTGAGGAAGGCGAAGAAGGGGCGGGCGCTGCCCAGCCAACGCCGGCGGCTATCTATATCCCGTTAAAACCGCCCATTATTGTTAATTTTGAGGCCCGTGGTCGGCAGCGTTTTCTGCAGGCCGAGGTGACCCTAATGGTGCGCACGGATCAAGCCTTATCGGCGGCAGAATTACACATGCCAATGATACGTAATGCCCTGGTTATGCTGTTTAGTGGACAAATCTACGAAGAGCTGCAAACCCCCGAGGGCAAAGAACTGGCGCGCCAGCTGGCACTGGAAGAAGTGCAGTCGATGATGGAGCGTGAGATTGGCGAGAAGGGTGTTGAACAAGTGCTGTTTACAAATTTTGTAATGCAGTAGGGCTAACGGCGAGCAGATTATGCAGGATTTACTCTCACAAGACGAAATTGATGCCCTCCTGCACGGGGTAGACGACGGCGATGTCGAAACCGAGGTGGAGGTCGAAGAGGGTGATGTACTCAGCTACGACCTCACCGCCCAAGACCGCATTGTGCGCGGTCGCATGCCTTCGGTCGATATGATCAATGAGCGCTTTGCTCGCTACACCCGCATCAGTTTGTTCAATTTACTGCGTCGCACAGGTGAGGTGTCTGTGGGCGGGGTAGAGACCATGAAGTTTGGCGAGTATGTGCACACACTATACGTGCCCACCAGCCTAAATATGATTAAGTTTCGGCCCCTGCGCGGTACTGGCTTGATAATCTTAGATGCCAAGCTGGTGTTTAAACTGGTGGATAACTTTTTTGGTGGCGACGGCCGTCACGCCAAAATTGAAGGCCGCGAATTTACCCCCACCGAACTGCGCGTGGTGCAGATGGTGGTCGATCAGTGCATGACCGACTTGACCGAAGCCTGGCGTGCGGTGATGGATGTCGACCTCGAATTTTTAAATGCCGAGGTCAACCCGGCGATGACCAATATTGTGGGCCCCAATGAGATTGTGGTGGTCAGCAAATTCCACGTCGAGTTGGATGGCGGTGGTGGTGAAATGCATATCACCATTCCCTATTCCATGATCGAGCCGATTCGCGATCTGTTGGATAACTCCAATGCTGGCGAAATGGACGAAGTTGACGGCCGCTGGGTTAAATCTATGCAAACCCAGGTACTTGAGGCCAGTGTCGATATGGGCTGCAGCCTAGTACAAAAAGAGATGCTGCTGCGCGATGTACTGGATTTGAAGCCCGGCGATATTATTCCGGTAGAGATGCCGCGAGAACACGTGATGAGTGCCAATGGTGTGCCGGTGTTTCGCAGCAGCCTGGGCCAGTCCCGGGGAAATTTATCCATGCGCGTTGAAGGTGTGGTGGAAAACAGCGATGAAGAAACCGCCCAGTTGCTGAGCTTGACCGGTGTGCGCGTCCACCACGATGAAGAGGCGGCCACAATAGAACAAGACTCGGTGGCAGCGCAAGCAGCAAAATAGAATTTGAGCAGGCCCGAGGGCCGCTAGGGTAGTTGGAGAGAAAAATGAGCGACGACGATCAGATCGATTCAGGTGATGTTGACCAGGATTCCATGGCCGATGACTGGGCGGCGGCGATGGCCGAAGCCGGTGAAGGCGGCGGCGAAAGCGGAGCCGAAGATGATTGGGCCGCAGCCATGGCCGAGGCCGGGGTAGAACCAGAAACTGAGCCCGAGCCCGAGCCTGCCCCAGTAGCGGCTGATACCATGCCACTGCAGGAATTTTCCCAGGGCGGTGATGGCAGTCAGCCGGATTTGCAGGTGGTATTGGATATCCCGGTTACCATGTCGATGGAAGTGGGGCAGACCTCGATTTCCATACGCAATTTACTGCAGCTGACCCAAGGCTCGGTAATTGAGCTAGACCGGCTGGCGGGTGAACCCCTAGACGTGTTGGTCAACGGCACTTTGATTGCCCACGGTGAAGTGGTGGTGGTGAATGAAAAGTTTGGCATTCGCATGACCGATGTAATCAGCCCACAAGAGCGAATTCAGCGCTTGCGCTGATGCCGCAAGCGGCGGAGGCCACAAGTATGAACAAACGAGCCCTTGCATTAATACTGCTTTGCCCAGTGCCAGCACTGGCGCAGGCGCCAATGCCCAGTGCCAGCAGCCAACTGCTGCAAATTATGTTGGCCCTAGGCTTTGTGCTGGCGATGATTTACGGCCTTGGTTTTATAGTCAAGCGCTTTGGTCAGGGCGGCAGCTTAGGTGGCACGCAAATTAAAGTGGTTTCCTCCTTGGCCCTGGGCAACCGCGAAAAGCTGGTTATTACCGAGGTCAATGGCGAGCAGCTTTTACTTGGGGTAACCGCAAACAGTATCCGTTGTTTAAAAACCTTGGATTCAACTGGCCAGGAAACAGCGACAAACACAGGGGCCGCCCAGCACGAAGCTGTGGTGGATTTTAAAACGAAGCTGGCCGGCCTAATGGTAGCCAACAAAAAGCCAGTCTAAAGCGGG
>JAOXRV010000634.1 GCA_025800435.1 Cellvibrionaceae bacterium
CCCGAAGGGCGGGCCCTAAAGCGCACATCTGCGGTGTTGCACTGCTTGTAAAGGCGGCCGGCATTCACTGCGCAGCGCGCCTTGCAGCTGTACGCTTTAGGGTCCCGCTGAGCATCATCGAGTTATTCAGAGGTGCCCTAGCGTTTTTAGCAGCGGCCGGTGATTAACACCGGCCGTTGTTCGTTTAGGTTTAGGGCAACTTAATTTAACCGTTATTTATAAAACAAGAGAGAAGCGCTATGAAGTTAGCCAGTAAAGCGTCTCGCTGGGGCCTGGCCCTGGCAAGCCTGGCGGCCAGCCAGTTGAGTCTAGCGGCCGAGACCAAGCCCATTGCCGAGTTTTTTGAACAGAGTTTTCAGCAGAGCTTAGCCAATAAGCCCATGTACTTAACTTACCTTGGCATGAAGGAGAAATACGATCAATGGGGGGACTTTTCCGAGGCAGAAGAGCTGCGCGATATCGAGCTTAGCCGCCGCCAATTGGCGCAGCTAAAAGCCTATGACTTTGACAAGCTCAGCCCCCAGCAACAGTTGAGCTATCGTCTGTTTGAAAAAAATGTGCAAGAAGAAGAGCTGGATTATCAGTATCGCTTATACGACTACCCGGTCAACCAAATGCATGGTATTCAGTCTTCACTGCCGGCATTTCTAATAAATATGCATGGGGTTGAGAGCGAGGCTGATGCCAGGGCCTATATCTCCCGTTTGCAAAAGGTTAAGCCGCTGTTTGCCCAGGTGATCGAGCGCATGCAAGCGAGTGAAGCCAAGGGTATTATGCCGCCCAAGTTTGTCTTCCCGATGGTTATCAAAGACAGCCAGAATATTATCGGCGGCAAACCCTTTGATGCCAAGGCCGACAAAGACAATGCCCTCTGGGCCGATATCAAAAAGAAAATTACGGGCCTAGCGTTAGAGCAACAGCAAAGCCAGGCGCTAATGGCAGAAGCCGAAGCGGCGCTGACCGGTGATTTTCAGGCCGCCTATAAAAACCTAATTGCTTTTTTGCAGCAGCAGCAACAGCGTGCGGATAGCCGTGATGGTGTGTGGAAGTTTCCCGGCGGCGAGGAATTCTACAAATATCGCCTGGCGAAAATGACCACCACCGATATGAGCGCTGATGAGATTCATAAACTTGGCCTGGCCGAGGTTGCGCGTATTCACAAAGAAATGGTGGCGATTAAAGAGCAAGTTAAGTTTAACGGTGACCTGGCCGCCTTCTTTAAGTTTATGCGCAACGACCCCCAGTTCAAGCTGCCCAATACCGACGCCGGTCGCCAGCAATACCTGGATCGGGCGGTGGAAGTTATTGACGATATGAAATCGCGCCTGGACAGCTTGTTTATCACCAAGCCCAAAGCGGATCTGGCCGTGACTCGGGTAGAGGCCTTCCGTGAAGACTCTGCCGGCCGCGCTTTTTACCAGCGTCCATCGCTGGATGGCAAGCGCCCCGGTCGCTACTACGTCAATCTGGCGGATATGAACGAGATGGCCACTTATGAGTTAGAGGCCCTGGCCTATCATGAGGGTATTCCCGGTCACCATATGCAGCTGGCTATCGCCCAAGAGCTAGAGGGTATTCCCACCTTCCGCAAAGTGGGTGGCTATACTGCCTACACCGAAGGTTGGGGCCTGTATTCGGAAACCCTGCCCAAAGAAATCGGTCTCTACCAAGACCCCTACCAAGACTTTGGTCGTCTATCGATGGAGTTGTGGCGCGCCTGCCGCCTGGTGGTAGACACGGGTATTCACGCGCAAAAATGGAGCCGTGAAAAAGCCATTCAATATCTGCGCGACAATACCCCCAGCCCCGAGCTGGATATGGTCAAAGCGATCGAGCGGTATATCGTCATGCCCGGCCAAGCGACTGCCTATAAAATTGGTTCGATCAAAATTCAACAGCTGCGGGCCAAGGCCAAGCAGGCCATGGGTGATAAATTTGATATTCGCAAATTTCACGATGTAATTTTGCGCGATGGCATGTTGCCCTTGGATATATTGGAAGAAAAAGTGGATGCCTATATTGCAGGCAAATAAATAAAAGGCTCGTAAGACCTTTCAGGTTGCTGACAAAGATTGGCTTCGATGCCGAGCCTTGTGGTTGATTTCTTCACTGTAGCCACTGGTGCGTTTGGCACCTTTGGCACTGTGTTGCGCAAAATAACAAAAAGGAACCTCAGTCCTGTTCTGATAGATATTGGTCTTTCAGTTTGACGTAATTAGCAGCGGTATAGCGGAAGAACTCCTGCTCCGAGTCCTTTAGCGGGCGAGCTTGTTTGGCGGGGCTGCCGACATATAAATAGCCGCCTTCCAGGCGCTTGCCTGGGGGCACCATGCTACCGGCGCCGATAATGACTTCATCCTCGACCACCGCGCCATCCATAATGGTAGTGCCAACCCCCACCAAAATGCGGTTGCCCAAGGTGCAGCCGTGCAGATTGACCGAGTGGCCGATGGTGACATCATCGCCAATGGTCAGTGGCCAGCCATCGGGGTTAAATTTACTGGCGTGGGTAATGTGCAGCACCGAGCCATCTTGGACACTGGTGCGCGCGCCGATTCGAATGCGGTGCATATCGCCGCGAATGACTGCGCAGGGCCATACCGAGCAATCATCCCCCAGCACCACATCGCCAATTACCACTGCCGCCGGGTCGATCATTACCCGTTGGCCGAATTTGGGGCGAATACCTTTGTGGCTGCGAATATTGCTCATGCTGACACCTGCTCGGGAATAAAACGGAGCCGCTAGTTTAGGGGAAAACAGGGACTAAAACGATAGTGGGTTTTCCCCGCTCAGCAGTGCGCCTTCACGGGGATCAGGTAGCGCCTATGCGGTGTCAGTCCAGCTGTAACGCTTGTTTCACTCGACTCCAAGGCAGGTACTTAAAGTTCTGGGGTTGGCTGGGTAACACGTTGAAGCCATCTTGCACCACTATCATGCCTTCGCGGTAAATGCCGCCGAGATCGGCGCTGATCACTTCCAAGCCATCGGTTTCGGAGCTGCCGTCGATACCGGTCTTGGGGTTGAGCCCGATGCGAAAGGAGCCCAAGTGTTTATAGGGCGCCTCGGTAGTAAACAGCGCGTAGCTGTCGTTGCCCTGGCTGGAAACTAACAGATAGCTTTGGCTTTCGCCGTGATAGAGTCCCATGCCTTCCACATCGTCGTGCAGGGCGGCACTGAGGCCGAGAATTTTTTCGGCCTGTTGGCCGGCATCGGCGGCGGCACCGATAAGCCACACGCCGGCATCTTCCTCGCCCATAAATAACTGGCCGGTATTATCATCGGCAATACAGCCTTCCGGTTGGCCGGGCAGGTTAAAGCTGCGCACCAGTTCGCCTTTAATCACACCGTCAACACTGCTGAGCTGGTATTGTTCGTACAAGCCGGATTTATCATTGGCAAACACATAGGTCTGCTCGTCACCCTGATACATACACAGGCCATAGATAGAATCCATATTGGTGGACACGTTGACCGCGTGGCTGAGTTGACCGCTGCTGCGATCGATGGTGTAGACCGCTATCGAGTTGTCGTCGCGCAGGCTGGCGCTGGCAATATCCACCACTGCGCCACCGTGTTCAAAGTGGTAGCGCAAATCGACATTGTTAACCCGGCCAGTGGCCAGGAATTGTGTTTGTTTGCCCTGCAAATCGTACACATGTAGCCCGGCGGTTTTATTGGTGCCTAAAACCCGCGATTGAGTGGCATCCAAGCCGTTAAGCCAAATCGCTGGATCGTCGGCAACATCGCCAAAGCGCGGGGTGGCTTCGGTTTCGGCGCTGGCCATAAGCTCGATAATTGGAGCTGGCCCGGCGGCTGGGGCTTTAACTTTTTGCAGCCACTGATATAGATTGCCGCCAGCATCGACCACATTGAGTTGCAGCCTACCTGGGCCGGCCACTACATTCATGGCTTCCGGGTCATCGGCGGCGGCCAACTGTTGGCTAAAGGCCAGTTCAGCTTCGCCATCGTTAAAATAAAAACCGCTGGCCTTTGCCGAGCTGGGAGAGAGCGCTGCAATGCCACCGGGAAAGGCGACCAAGCTGGCAATATCATCGCCCAGCTGTTCGCCCCAGGGGCTAGTTAGGGCGACGAGCTGGCGCTCGGGTTTGGCCTCGGGGTGGGCTTCATAGGCCCAGATACCAATCGCCTCTTCTGCCATATATAAAGTGTTGCTGCTGTCGTCTACCGCGCAATAGCTCGCTGGCGCGGCGCTAAAATTGCGTACGCTCTGGGCCGGGCTATCGGCTCCAATCAGCCATTGCTCGGTAGTGCCGTTGCCATCTAATAAATACAAAAACAGCTGTTCGTTACTCTGTTGTAGGCACAGGCCGTCAATATTAAAACTGGGGCTGTCATAGCGCTGCAGCAGCGCCAGGTAATCGCCCTGGGCGTGCAGCAATAGTGGCTGATTGGTATTTTTATCGAGGCTGACAAACAGGGTGCTGCCATCGGCCTGGGAGCGGGCGTCTAGCATTTCAAATTTGCCGCCAATGGTACTCAAGGTTTCGCCGTCGCCGTCGACTAGGGTGATACCGCTTTGTTCGCTGATATGTAGGCTGTTATTGCCCAGGGGCAGATAGTTGGCCGTGGCCAAACTGGCCAATGACTGTTTGGGCTTAAGGCCCACCACGGCTTTGGCTTTTTTAGGGTTTACGGTGGTGGCGGTGGCCTGCTCTTCGCAAGCGGCCAGGCCTAAAGCCAGGCCCACGGCGATGGATACTGATAAAAATTGTTTTTTCATAAACTCAAAAATAACAGCAGCAGGCGGCCATTGCTATAGGGGTGCAATGGTCGATGCCGCTGTTTAAGCTGTTGATTAAAAGTTAGTAACGGTTACGCCGAGCTTATAAGTTGGACCATATTCTTCCAACTGCGAGTTATAGCGCGGGCTGCTGACATAGCTGTAAAAGGGCTCATCGTTAATATTGATGGCTTCAAAAAACAACTGAATATTGTCGCTGACAAAGTAGCGGGCGCTAACGTCCAGCTGGAAGTGGTTGTCGACCACCACATCGTTGGCCGCGCTCTCAGCGTCAACTTCATCCAGGTAGTCAGATTTATAGTTGGCGGCCAGGCGCAGGGTTAACTTGTCGCTATCGTAGCCAATGGTAAAGTTGGCAGTGGTGTCCGACTGGCCCGGCAGGCGAATATTGCGGGGGCCTTCAATGGTGTCGATATCCGCATCGGATGAGGCAAAAGTCACATTGCTGCTTAACAGCAGGCCGTTCCAGGGAGCGGGCAGGCTGCTTAACTGCTTAGACCAGGCCAGCTCTAAACCGTAAACTTCGGCGCCCTGGCCATTGAGGGCTACTTCGGCCTCTTCCAAATTGTCGAAACCGGGGAAGCTCTCGGCCACGGTATCGTAGATAAAGGAATCGATATCTTTATAGAAGGCAAAGGCCGAGACGGCACCGGCAAAGCCCATATAGTGTTCAATACCCAGATCAAAGTTTGACGATTCCCAGGGTTTTAAGCTGGGGTTGCCAAAGGAGCCTTTCTCACCGTCGTCTTCCAGCACATAACCGGGGCGAGCCTGTTCAAAGGTGGGGCGCACCACCGAGTTAGTCCAGGCGGCGCGCACTTGGGTATCTTCACCCCACTGGTAGCGCATATGCAGGGCGGGCAAAAAGTCATTGTCTTCGCGGCTGGCCGAGCGGCGGCTGATCTGCTCACCGTCATCCGCATCGTCATCGTAGGCAAAGCCATTGGCGGTAAATTCTACCTGCTGGTAGCGGCCACCCACCACCAGGCGCAACTCATCAATATCGATGGTGGCCATGGCATAAACCGCGCGCAGCTCTTCTTCAATTTCAAAATCGTTGGAAAAGGATTCCTCCACATCCAAATCTTGCTCCCGGCCATTGGTGGTGGCCATTACCGCAGCGGAGCTAATGCCCGGGCCAAAGCGGCCGAATTGATAATCCACTTCGCCCTGGCTGTAGTTGCTCATGGGCTCGAACAAGTCTTCTACTTTCCACACGGTTTCATCGGCAGTTTTGTCGCGTTGGGTGATCTTGGCACCAAACTTTAACTGGGTGGGGTAGCCGGCTAATGCCAGTTTGCGGGTGATGTCTAGCTTAAAGCTGTTGGCGGTATCTTCGGTATCGGCCTTGGCCAGTTCAATTTCCTGTAGCAGGTAAGCGGCTGGGTCGTAAAAGCCAGCGGGTGCGATCAGCCTGGGGGCGGTGCTATTGTTAAACGAAACATCGCCATCGATCATGGCCACAAACTTGCCTTCGCCAATATGCAGTGGTTCGATTTCTTCGGAGTGGCTGTAACCGGCGTTGTACTCAATTTTCCAGTCGTCGTTCTCATACTCGCCGCCGAACACAAAGGAGTAGATTTTCTGGGTCTCTTCGCGCTGCTTTAACTCGCGCACCGCCACCGGTACATCTTCATACTCATTGCCGTCGGCGTCTTCAAAATCGTCTTCTTTAAAGGTGGTGGTCTGGCCTGGGCTAATCCCGTCTTCAAACTCAATAATATTGGCCAGGCGCTGTTCGTTGTCGGTGTACTCGCTGTACAGGCTGCGCAGGTAAATCTGGTGCTCGTCGCTCATCTTAAAGTCGACATTGACCGCCGCGCCTAAACGCTCACGGGTCAGGGTGTAGTTGCGCTGTTCAAATTCTTCCAGCAGCGCCTCGCCATCTTCAATTTCCCACTTGCCGCCGCTCTCGACATTATCCGAGCCGAAGTCGCGTTCGAACCAGCTTACCGCGCCAGCTATGGCCAGGTTGTCTTGGCCGCCGCCAATGCTAAAAATATTGCTGGCGCTGGCCGCCAGTTTGGGACTGTTCTCGCCGGTGTGTTGGTCGCGGCTGCCTTCAGCACTAAAGGAGTAGAACAGGCCATCTCGGTCAAAGCCGGAGATACTTTTAACTTCCACCGCACCGCCAATGGCATCGGCGTCCATATCCGGGGTTAAAGATTTGGTTACGGTCAGGGTCTCCACCAAATCCGCGGGAATCACATCCAGGGCCACCGCGCGGCGGTCGGCCTCGGGGGAGGGAGTCTGCATACCGTTAATGCTCACTGCGTTAAGGTCGGAAGACAAACCGCGCACACTGACAAAGCGGCCCTCGCCCTGGTCGCGCTCGATCGAAACACCGGGTACCCGCTGCAGGGCTTCGGATACATTAGTATCGGGCAGTTTGCCGATGGCATCGGCGCTGACCACAGATTTGATATTGTCGGCCATGCGCTGGGCGTTAAGGGCGCGGTTGATACTGGCGGCATTACCGATCACCACAACTTCTTCGAGCAGATCGGGCTGCGGCTCAGCCTGGGCGCAGACAATAGGACTGATACTGGCGCAGATCACTGCCGCCACGGCACTGGAAATACCAGTGCGCAAAAAGCGTGGGTAAGTCTTGGTGGGCATTTTGCCTCTCCTTAAGTTGGTGCCTTATGGCGAATAGCTGCAACTTAAGAAGTGATTGTGACAGTCCAGTGACGCTAAGGTGACAGGCTGCTCAACTGACAGCGGATACTGGCCTTTTAATACTCTTATAAGGCTTGTTTGAGCTACCAAGACCCCCTCCCCCAACACAAGGCTCGGCATCGAAGCCAGTTAGGATCAAATAGCGAAACTAGCGCCCCACTGAGCATCATCGACTTATTCAGTGGTGCCCTAGACCTTGTTAGTAATTTTTTAGTGACAAGTTTTTGGGTGCTTTGTTAAAACAAGGGTGAGCTTTACTGACACCATATTTAGGCATTTGTAGCAGTTTTGTCATAAATCACTGTTGTAGTATTGGCGTTA
>JAOXRV010000651.1 GCA_025800435.1 Cellvibrionaceae bacterium
AACCACCTTTAAAGATGAAGCAGAAGCCATTGCCATTGCCAATGACACCGAGTTTGGTTTAGGCGCCGGGGTGTGGACCAAAGACATCAACCGCGCCTACCGCATGGGCCGAGCTATTGAAGCGGGCCGGGTGTGGACCAACTGCTACCACCTCTACCCCGCCCACGCGGCTTTTGGCGGCTATAAAAAATCCGGCGTCGGCCGCGAGACCCATAAAATGATGTTGGATCACTATCAGCAGACCAAGAACTTGCTGATTAGTTACAGTGATTCGCCGCTGGGGTTCTTTTAATCCTTTGCAAGGGCCAGCCAATCAGTTGCTAAGATGATTGGCTGGCGCCGTTAAAAACAAGTATGCCCAAGCTAATTAAAATGAAGTATAAGTTGATCACTGCTCTAGTTGTACTTTTAGTGCTCCCCTTTGTTATACACGAGCCGAGAATAATTCCGGTTCGCGGCGCCACAGCGGCTGACTGGAACCCCAACACCTTCTGGTACGAGCCATGGGGGTCTTCAGGAACTCATAAAGGGGTGGACATTTTTGCTGCTAAGGGAACCGAGGTTATAGCCGCGACCAATATGCTGGTGTTATACCGGGGCGAAGTTGGCAAAGGCGGTAAGGTTGTGCTCGGCCTTGGCCCCAAATGGCGGGTACATTACTTTGCCCACCTCAACACCATCAAAAAAGACGCTGGCTTTCTGC
>JAOXRV010000677.1 GCA_025800435.1 Cellvibrionaceae bacterium
TGCTTTTGCTCTTCGCTGCCGTGCGCCTCAAGGGTGGCCATAGCACCGTGAGAGAGGCCGGGGTACATACCCCAGGACCAGTTGGCACAACCTTGCATCTCAGACAGGAGGCTGCCCAGTGAGGCGGGTAGGCCCTGGCCACCGTAGTTGATGTCGCTGGTCATGGAGGGCCAGCCGGCCTCAACATACTGCTGATAGGCCTCTTTAAAACCGGTGGGTGTGGTCACAACGCCATCTTCCCACTTACAACCTTCCTGATCGCCTACTTTATTGAGGGGGGCTAATACATTCTCACAAAACTTGGCCGACTCTTCCAAGATAGCACCAACCACATCGGGGGTGGCCTCTTGGCAGGCTGGCAGGGATTGGTAGTGACCCGGGTAATCCAGCAGCTCGTTCAGAACAAACTGCATATCACGCATGGGGGCTTTGTATTCGGCCATTGGGTTGTAACCTCAGAATTAACAGTGGATTAATATACCCTGAAAGAATCTCCCAATGGCCGGGTTGCAACAATAGCCAGACTGACCAGTTTGGCTGACAAAATCGCGCCAAGCCAGCCAAGTTACCGAAATTAAAACTTACAAATCAAAGGGTTACGACGAGCGGTTAAAGCCAGGTGGGAGTGTTAAGCAACTAGAGCTTGCCAGTAGGGTTGGCCAGCTGCTTGCGGTAGTCCCCAGGGGTTACCCCTGTCCACTTTTTAAACGCCCGAAAAAACGCACTGCTTTCGTCAAAACCCAGGCGCTCGGCAATTGCTGCGTTATTCAGGTCGGGGCAGCTTAGGTAGTGGAAGGCGGCCTCCATCCGGCACTCGTCTTTCAGCTTTTGGTAGGAGGTGTTCTCTGCCTGCAATTTTCGGCGCAAGGTGGTGACCGATAAATTTAAGCGCGAGGCCACCTCGTCGGCGCTGGGCATGGCATCGCTGACATCCTTGGACAGAATCGCCCGCACTTTGGCTTTAAGACTGCGCTGGGCACTGTCGTTAACCACCAGATGGTATGGACCGGCACGCAAAAAGTCATACAGGGTTTCGCGGTTTTGCACCAGCGGGTGATCAAGATACTCGGACGGAAACTCGGACATATTTTCGGCCTGGCCAAAATGCAGCTCGGCCGGGTAGCTCTCGGCCAAGACTTTAAACTCCTCGGGGCAGTCGAAGGTAAAGTTCAAGGCACTGAGGGGAATTTCCTGGCCGATTAGCCAGCAGTTAAAGCGGTGCCAGACGGCCATGGTGGTACGAATTTTATCGGGGCTGGCATTGGCGATAAGCTCGGCTGCCTGCTCGCCCTCCGGGCCGTGAATACGGCGCATGGTC
>JAOXRV010000694.1 GCA_025800435.1 Cellvibrionaceae bacterium
CTGGGGGCGCCCAATCGGCACAACCCAGCTCGGTGCCATTGGGCAGCGTGGGCTTAGCCGTTAAGCCAGCCAAACAGCCACCGATGGCGCCTGGAACACCGGCGGTAATGGCGCGGTTGTACATATCCATATCCAGGTAATAGGCGCCCACTTGCCAGCGCGTGGTGTCGCTGTCACCAGATAGGCGAAACTCCTGGCTAAACTGTTGGTAATCGGCAATGGTGGTAAAGTTAACCGCCAAAAACGGAAGGCCATCGGCATCTTCGGTGTAAGTCTTTTCCAAATCGCTGTAGTTGGTAATGGAGGTAAACTCCATACCGTTACTCATTTCGTGTTCTATCTTGGCGGTAAAGCTGGTGGCTTCGCGGTCAAAAAAGCCCTGGGTTTCAGAGTCGTGTTGAAACGGGCGCGGTACGGTACCATCGGGAACGCCGAGGCCGGTGACCGGATCAACAGAGACGCCACCTGCGGAGAAAACCACATAGCCACCGGTGGCCACATCGTCGTCTTTACTGTATTTCAAGCTTAAATCAACGGTAGTATTGTCGCTGGGATCAAACTGCAACTGACCGCGCAGGGCGTAGCCATCTCGGCCGCCGAGGGCGCGCACACCGGGCTGGGTACCTTCAACATAACCGTCGCCCTCTTCCCAGCGCACCGACAGACGTCCGCGCGCTTTATCGTTAAGACTGCCGCCGATAGCGCCCTCTATGGAGCGGGTATTGTTTTCCGAAACCGATACTTCGACATAACCATTGGTGTCGGCGTCAGAAGCATCGCGGCTGACGTAGTGAATCAAACCGCCGGTGGCGTTGCGACCAAACAGGGTGCCCTGGGGGCCGCGCAGAATCTCTACTCGCTCCACATCAAACAACTGGCCGGAGATGGCGTTCATCGAACCGATGTAAACATCGTCGGAATACACTGCCACCGGCGCTTCTAAATTGTCGGTAAAGTTCGCCTGGGAAATACCACGCAGGTTAAAGGTGGTCAGGGTTGGCGACCAGGTATTCACTTGTAAGCCTGGTACCTGCTGGGTAATTTCAACCGTATTGGTCACCCCCAGGGCTTTCATTTGATCACCGGAAAAAGCGCTGACAGATACGCCAACATCCTGCAAATTTTGTTCACGTTTTTGGGCGGTAACCGTAATTTCTTCCAGTACCGCAGCACTGCTAGAGCTAGAGATAATGGCGGCGGCCAAAAGGCTTAGGGTAAAACCCTGCCGGCGGCAGGTAGTGTTGTTAGACATAGCTTCCTCACTGGTCCCGAAGGGGTGTAACCCTCAGCGAATATCTGCGGCGCACTACTGTAGTGCGCCCCTCACTGAGGGGGTTAAACGGGGGACTTAAACAAACTTCGTTATTATGTTTATCGGGCCGGCCACTTATAGAAGGCCAGCACCAGAAAGCGCCAGTATTATTTATTAGTGAACTACCAGTTGCTTTCGTATTTTTATACTAACCGGGCCATTGGCGAGGATTCTTGCACCAGAGGGAAAATAAAAATGGGATGGGAGGGAAGCTGGGGTTTAAACGGCTGGGCGGAAGCTTGTTAAACAGCAGCATGTAATTTATTGATTTTATTGAACTTTCTAATTGCAGGCCACACTAGCCACACGCAAACCTAGAATTTCATCCAGAACCCCCCTATTATGTATGTACGTTTGTAAATACAGGTCAAGCCATGTATTTCGAGTGGGATGAAGATAAAAACCAGGCCAACATCAAAAAGCATGGTATCGACTTTAATGACGCCATTGATGTCTTTAACCACCCCCTACTAACGGTTCAAGACACTCGATTTAACTATGAGGAAGAACGTTGGCTTGCGTTAGGGCGAATCTATAGGCTTGTTGGCGTAGTCGTTTACACAGAAAGACAAGGCGAGCTAATTCGAATTAACTCCGCTCGTAAAGCTACCCGCCGGGGCTAAGACAATATGAAAAAATCATCCAAGACTGAATGGAAAAAACTACAATCCATGCAAGATAAAGATATCGACACCAGTGATATTCCAGAGCTTGATGAGCAGTTTTTTCAGACGGCAGAGCTGCATTTGCCACCCAAAAAGCCAATCACCATTCGGATCGATGCAGATGTTCTAGAGTGGCTTAAAGGACAGGGCAAAGGTTATCAGTCGCGAATAAATAAATTGCTGCGATCTTATATGGAAGCCAATCAATAATCCCTGGCGTGCCGACAAAAATTTGAACGCAAGCTTGCCCAACTACGTCATTCCCGCATTCGCGCACTGCTGTCCTGAGAAAATTTAGCTGGCCTCGCTAGAGACCAGAGGGGCGTTGGCTTTGACAGGTAAAGCGCTAGAAGTGGACTCAACATAGTCTACGCCCATCATTATTCTCACTAAATCGAGCTACCAATAAATTCCTT
>JAOXRV010000700.1 GCA_025800435.1 Cellvibrionaceae bacterium
ACAAACTTATATTGAAGGCGCCGGCGGGGGTACTTTTTATACCTTATTCCCCCAGTACCGGCAGTATGAAACCGGGGCCAGGTTTTACGATTTGGCCCATAACGATTATTTGCAGTTCGTGTTGGAGTTTGGCCTGGCGGGCACCCTGCCGCTGGCGGCTTTGGTGCTGGCGGTTTTTGTGTTGGGGCTG
This sequence comes from Cellvibrionaceae bacterium, assembly GCA_025800435.1. GTDB lineage: Bacteria > Pseudomonadota > Gammaproteobacteria > Pseudomonadales > Cellvibrionaceae > Pseudoteredinibacter. The sequence continues at coordinate 191 of JAOXRV010000700.1, forward strand.
CGCAGCCAGTTAAGCCGGGGCAGTAGTTTGCTGCGCGGTTTGGGCTTTGGGGCCAGCATGGGCTGCATGGCCATGGCCATACACGCCACGGTAGATTTTAACCTGCAAATGCCGGCCTATGCGGCCACCTTTATGCTGGTGTTGGCGCTTGGGTTTATTAGTTTTTATTTGCCGGGGCGGCGGGGTGGGTAGTTACAAGCAAGACTCTAAGTCATCTATGAATAACAGTGAGTAAAACGGCTATTTATTTATGTGCTTTTGGTGGGCAACGTATTCATCAAGCAATTGACGAATCATTTTTTGGTACTGCATATGGTGCTTGTCAGCAACGGATTTAAAATACTCTACACTTTCGGTGCTCAATGAGATCGTGATTTTGGTATTGTCGCTTTTTTTCTTGAGCTCACGAGGGGACGGTAAAAAGTCTGTTACCAGCTCAAGCTCGCCAATTGGCTCATCAGTGTATTGAATTCGCTTGCTCATATATCTTTCTGCCTTTGCGCCAGTACCCAGCGCCGAAAATTCTAATTTGCCCCTTGCGATAGGTAAAGCGAACCGTGATAACGGCGCTGCCTTGTTTATTTAAACCAAAGCAAAAGTAGCGCCATTCGCGTTGACTGTGGGCTTTATCCTGGGCAATTACACGGTTCTTATCAAAAAAGGCATGCTGTGCCTCATAAAATGAAACGCCGTGTTTTTCCAAGTTGGCGAGGCTTTTTTCCTCATCCCATTCAAAGTTTGATTCGCTCACTTTTTAAGCATAGCACCAATATGGCTAATTAGCCATATTCCAAGACACCTGAACACCCCCAGGTGTATAGCGTACAGAGCCATGAGAGCGGGACTCGAAGGGTGGGACTACCGCGCAGCAATGGGATAGTATATCTATGGTGCGTACATCGTATTGGCCGCCGGTGGCTTCTAGCCGGGTGCTCATTTTATTGCTGGTGGCGTCGGTGCTTAGTTAATCTACGAGTATTCTGCCAATATCTGCTTGGGCATTTTCTCTAGCAGTAATATTTTTTTGTCTTGACTGATTAGCATGTCGTCTGCGGCCCTGCTGTATTCGTTAGGGCTGGCCAGCATTGCATTTAGCGCCTTTACAAGGCTAGGGATAATTTGCCCCTCACCGTATTTAGCCACCGCCAGATCTATCGCTGCCTGCGGGACACTTCCCCACTCACCGACCATTGCGCAGATATCAATAATGTCTTTGTAAGGGTAGTCGCGGTAACGATCCGCATTGGCTAATAGTTTTGTATAAAAGCAAGATACGCGGTCGATACTCGGAACAGGGAAGATATCTTCCCCTGCTTGTAGGGAGTAATCACTAAAAGCTACAAATTCAAGCTTAATTTTCACGCCTTTAAAAATAACCATTGCTCTGACTGCGTCTCGGTCAGGGCGGATATCGCCCAAGTAATCAAAGTCTTCATTGACCAGCTCACCCAGGGTTCTATTACTCACCTGTCTACGTACAGACTTATATGACAGGCTATCAGGGCAGAAAAAGTCAATATCTACTGACTCTCGATACTCATTGAGTTCAAGCGCTATACGCGTGCCGCCACCGAAGTAGATTTTGTTTTCACGAAGGTATTGGACATTAAAGTTTTTTAATGCTGCATCTATTAGCTTATGGTGGGGGCGTTTATAGCGGCTAGTCATCGCAGCCGCCCTTAAGTTGCAGGTAAAAAGCGACCATCACCCACCTCTCGTATCAAGCGATCGAGCAAGCGTTGTTCCTCGGCGCTTATTCGCTTTTGATCCACATAACGCCATTTTCGCTCATAAGCTTTTAGGGCGTCTTGTGGACGGATGAGCCTCGCCCTAACGTCCCACAAAATGGTATCTAGCTGCTCGTACTGTGTTCTGTCAATGTCATTCATATCACCTACCTATCTACCCAGGCGCCAAACAAAACAATGGTGGATAAATATACAGAATCAAGTATATGGCCCGCTGCTGTTTTCAGCAAGCAGCCCTACTGGGCCTGTGAAATCGAGGCTAAGCTTTGCGACTTGGTCCATAACAACTATTTGTATTTTGAGCAGGGGCTTGGGTGCCGTTAGGGGTTGTATGGCCCTGGCCATACACGCCACGGTAGATTTTAACCTGCAAATGCCGGCCTATGCGGCCACCTTTATGCTGGTGTTGGCGCTTGGGTTTATTAGTTTTTATTTGCCGAGGCGAAGGGGCGGGTAGTTACAAGCAAGACTCTAAGTCTTGCTTACCAATTATTGCCATAATCTCTACACTATGACCATTTACCCGGTAGTAAATGCTATCGCTACCGCAAACACTGCGCCTGTACCCTGGGTAGATGTCACTGACAGCCGGGTAATGTAATGGGTTTTCAGCTAACTCATCAAAGCGTCGGTGCATAGTCTCTATGTAGCTATTTGCCTTAGCAAGACCCCACTTGCCAAGGCCATATAACCATATTCGCTCTAAATCTTCTTCGGCGCTAGGAGCTAGCTTATAATGCGCCACTCTTTTGAGCCTTTACTTTAAACCCAGCCAACATCTGCTCTGGCGTTTTATTCACCCAGCCGTGCTCGGCAACCGAGTCTTCTGCGGCTATAAGCCTTTGACGAATTAGCTCTATCTCACGAGCACGCCGAATTAAGTCGTTGACCACTTCGCTACGGCTCGCATATTCACCGCTGCTTATCTGCCCTTGTATCCACTCTTCATTGGGTGCCGAAATTGACAAACTTGCTCTGGTCGCAGTCATTTAATCACCTTTATCGATGCATATGTGATGCAATATTACATCACCAATGTATCACCACCAATGATTATGTCATTGTCGCCTCGCAATAATTGCTGAGCACTCGCGTTATTTAGGGCCTTGCTGACCAAGCTAGTTATGCAGGCCCGCTGTCGCTAGTTGCCTTTTTTACGGCCGTAGGCCACGACCGCGCAGCGATGGGATAGTACATCTACGGTGCGCACATCGTATTGGCCGCCGGTGGCCTCTAGCCGGGTGCTCATTTTATTGCTGGTGGCGTCGGTGCTTACTTTGTACACCTGCTCTTGGTTGAGGGGGTAGCGAATTGGGTCGCCGGTTTTTACGCCCACCATTAGGTCGGCCTCGCAGCGCACCCGTGCGCGGCTGACATCGGGCTGGCCGCGCAGTTTAAACCACATGGTTAGGTCGCAGCCTTGCACTTGCTCGCTGCTATTGCGCTCGCAGGCCAGGCGGTGGTTTTCTAGCTTTAGACCCACCGGTTGGCCTTCGGGCAACATCAGCATGGTGTTGCGGCGGCTTTCGGGGCGGGCATCTGGGGTTAGCAAACGATCTTGAAAGGTTTTATCTTGGCCGTTTGCGGCCGGTTGCACCTGGGCGGGGGCCGCTGCGCTTTGGCTTGGGGCCTGAGTCGGCGCCTGGGGGCCGGGCTTAATAAAATCTGCCGCTACCCAGCCATTTAGGCTAGTAGCCGGGTAATTGGGGTTGGGGGTTTGCACACTGGCCCAGTCACCCTGTATGCCCTGTACGCTAACGGGGTGGTTGCGGCTAAGGCCGGCAATGCGGCGGTAGTTTGTGCCGGGGCCGCTGCGCAAGCTTAGGGAGTTAACCGATACTTGGTAAGGCTGGGGGTAGCTTGCCGGGCTTTGCTCAGGGCTGTTTGCTGGCTCTGGGCTGTTTATTGGCTCGGGGTTGTTTGCTGGCTCGGGGCTGTTTATTGGCTCAGGGCTGTATGCTGGCTCGGGGCTGTTTATTGGCTCAGGGCTGCTTGTAGGCTCAGGGCTGTTTGTTGGCTCAGGGCTGCTTGTAGGCTCAGGGCTGTAGGCCCCGGAGCTGTTGGTTTCAGCTTGGTAGTCGTATATGCCAGGCTCATCGCGCTGTGGCCGCTCGCCTGTGCTTGAGACTTGGTCTTCTTTTAAAAAGCGCGAGGCCATCCAGCCGGTGCGCTCTTGCTTGCCGGGGGGCAATACAGGGTTAGAGAAGCGAATCTCTGTCCACATGCCCTGCTTGCGCAGGCAGCTAACGACATGGCCGCTGTTAAGCTGGCTGATACCATCGTACTGTGTGCCCGGGCCGCCGCGCACTTTTACCGAGTTGCCGCTGACAACGCAGTACTGGGCGGCCAGGGCGCTGCCGCTGGCCAACAATAGCGCGAGCATTATGCCGCTTTGTTTAATGGTGGTTTGCATGGTTAACCCTAAGCCTTTCATTGTTGTTCCTTGTTAGTTTTGCGCTTAGCTTTATCCCTATGTGCCAGCTTGTTTTTAGTTTAGCCCTATTTTTGTTCGGCGCGGCCGTAGTTGTCTTGCAGGCGGATTATATCATCTTCGCCCAGGTAGCTGCCCGATTGCACCTCAATTAGCTCCAGTGGTATTTTACCGGGGTTTTCCAGGCTGTGTACGGCGCCAATTGGTATATAAGTCGATTGGTTTTCGCTAACCAGTAGGGTTTGCTCGCCATTGACCACTTTGGCGGTGCCGCTAACCACTACCCAGTGCTCGGCCCGGTGGTGGTGTTTTTGCAGGCTTAGCTTGGCGCCTGGGTTCACCGTAATGCACTTCACTTGGTAGCGGTGGCCGCTGCCGATGGAGTCGTATTTGCCCCAGGGGCGGTAGACTTCACGGTGTTGCACATGCTCGCTGCGTTCAGCTTTTTTAAGTTTAGCAACGATGGCTTTTACTTCTTGCACCCGGTTTTTGTCAGCCACTAGCAGGGCGTCTTTAGTATCGACAATTACCAAGTTATCGACACCGATTGTGCTAACAAGTTTTTCATTGGCAACAATAAAATTATTGTGGCTGTCCTGGGCAATAATGTCACCCTGAGCAACATTACCGTGTTCATCTTTGGCTTTTATATCCCACAGAGCAGACCAGCTACCCACATCGCTCCAGCCCGCATCCAGGGGCAGCACTACGGCGTGATGGGTTTTTTCCATTACCGCGTAATCGATGGAATCATCGGGGCATTGCTCAAAAACCTGTGCATCAATACGATGAAAATCGAGGTCGGTTTTTAAGGCTTGTGCGGCCTGGGCGCACACTTTGTAAATATCCGGGCGGTGTTGCTCCAGCTCTTGCAAATAGGTATCGGCCCGAAACATAAACATGCCGCTGTTCCACAGGTAATCGCCACTGGCCAGGTAGGCACTGGCGGTATCGTGATCGGGCTTTTCAACAAAGGCCGCCACTTTATGGCCGCTTGCAATAGCATCGCCTTGCTTGATATAGCCATAACCGGTGGCCGGGGAATCGGGCACGATACCAAAGGTAACTAACAGGCCATCGCGGGCCATGGGGATGGCTTGCTCGACCACTTGGTGGAAGGTTTGCGGGGCTTCAATAACGTGGTCGGCGGCCAGCACCAATAACAGTGGCGGCTCGCCGTCTTCTGCTTTTGCCAGCGCGTGAAAAGCCGCCAGGGCGATCGCCGGAGCGGTATTGCGGCCCACCGGCTCTAACAGAATATCGGCCTTATGGCCCAGCTGGCGCAGGTGCTCGGCCACTAAAAAGCGGTGCTCTTCGTTGGTGATAATAGTGGTGTTACAGGGGGGCAAACCCGCCAGGCGCTGCACGGTTTCTTGCAGCATGCTCTGCTCGCTATTGAGGGCGAGAAACTGCTTGGGGTACGCCGTGCGCGACATAGGCCACATACGGGTACCAGAGCCACCAGCCATGATGACGGCATTTAATCCTAAAGCCATGGAATCATTCCTTTTAATAAGAGTTAAGTCGCCCCTGAACACAGGGCGGGGCCATTAGGCTAGCCCCTAATTGTTAAGGCAAATTTACCATTTTTAGCTGCCCAGCCCAAGCTGCGCTGTCTAGGGCACCCGTAGAGAGAGGGCCACATTTGAGCGTCCCACAAAAACCCAAAACCCAAAGGCCTGACCCCAAATCCAAAGGTCTGACCCCAAACCCAAAGGTCTGACCCCAAACCCAAAGGTCTGACCCCAAACCCAAAGGTCTGACCCCAAACCCAAAGGCCTGACCCCAGGTTATTTGGTGGCGGTGGTTACCATTTCGGCGGCGCGGAAGATGGCG
>JAOXRV010000671.1 GCA_025800435.1 Cellvibrionaceae bacterium
CTGGGCTTTTACGCCAGCCTGGCGGCGATTGCCAGCCACAGTGACCCCAGTATCAGTATTGAACAAATTGAGCTAAGTGGCCGGGTGCGGCATTTGGCCATGTTCGGTCGCGCCCACAGCGCAAAGGCGGTGCCGGCCTACTTGTCGCGCTTGCAGGGCGATCCGGCGATGGCCGGGGTGGTATTTGATGGCCTCAAGCTGGCGGCCGGTGGCAAGCCGGTGAGTTTTAAGTTGGGGGCGTTAAAACCCCTGTCCTTGGCGCTGGAGGGCCTAGACAGTGAACAGTGATAGGCAGTGGCACTGGCAGGCCTTGAGCAATGCCTACGGTCAGCGCAGCTACCGCGAGCGAATGGCGATTGTGATGGCGCTGCTGCTGCTATTGCTGCTGCTGGCCGAAGCCAGCGTCGGTAGCTGGCTGGGCGGGCGGCAGGCTGAGGTGGACAAGCGCGACCAGCAGCTGCGCCTGGACGGCGATCGTCTCAGAACGGAGTTGCAGCTGTTTAGCAGCAGTGAATTGGAAAAAAACAACCGCCAGCAGCAGCGCCTAATCGAATTGCTGGCGGCCCAGCTGGCGCAGTTAGAAACCGAGTTGGGGCCACTGCGCAAACAGGCCTTAAGCTCAACTGAGCTGCTGGTGATCGTGCGTGAAATGGTGGCCCAGGTGCGCAATGTCACCTTGTTAGATATGAAGATATTGCCTCGTGAAGTGGCCGAGGTGGATATGGCGGACTATGGCGAGGAGCTGGAAAAACACCAGTTGCAGCTGCGCCTGCGAGGTAATTACCAGGCCCTGCTGCAATTTCTAAATCAGATCGAGAGCAGTGGCTGGCCAATTTTTTGGCAGAGCCTGAAATACCGCATAGATAGCTATCCGCGGGCTCAAATGCAACTGCAAATCTACACTCTGCGCAGCGACGCTGATGCCGGGTCGGATAATTTGCTTGAGGTAAAACCCCGATGAAAGTGTCAATCGCACAATTATTAGTGTTGCTGCCGTTGAGCCTGTGCCAGGCGACACTGGCGAGTGAGACGAGCGAGAAGTTGGCAGTGCAGGTTGATAACAAGCCCTGGCCAAGGGTTGAGCCAAGCAAGTTACGCAACCCCAGCACACCGTTATCGGCCGGCGCGGTAAAAGCGACCGCTGTGGCGCTGGTGTTGCAGTCGGTATTTATATCGAATGCGCGCAAACATGCGGTAATCAATGGTCGTGTAGTGCGCGAGGGTGAGCGCA
>JAOXRV010000738.1 GCA_025800435.1 Cellvibrionaceae bacterium
GCCATCATTGCTGATTTTCAGCACATCGGGCGGCAGTGCTGCCACCATCGCTTCGTGGCGAGCTAAACGCCGCTCAATCTCGGCTGCGGTTTCACGCCCACGTGTCGTAAGACGCGCGCGCAACCGCTCAGCAGGGACATCCACCAAAATAGGCACCAGCTCATCATAAAGACCAAGCGCCACCGGCAGGTACTCGCGCGAGCCGTTAATCACCACATTTGCACCGGCATCTAACCACTGATCAACCTCAGCGCCAATGCCGTAGCGATAACCATGTGAGTCCCAATGCATGGCGAACATACCCAACTCAATCCGCAGCGCAAACTCCGCTTCGCTTAGATGAACATGGTTTTCACCACCGATACCGGGCGCCCGAGTAATATAGCGGTGGGCAACACAGATACGATCATCAATTTTAAGCTGCGCGCGACAGCCCTCCAACAGGCTGTCTTTACCGCTTCCAGAGGCGCCGATTAAATAAAAAAGTGTTCCGCTCATCTCAACCTCAGGATGTTAGAAAACCCGTTTGCCACGGCTCCAAACACGCTCCACCAGCGGCATAACCGAGTGGCTATTGACCTGTACAAGATCAGCGCGCAAGCCCACTTTAAGCTCACCTCGGTCTGTTAACCGCGCCGCCTGTGCAGGATTTGCTGTTACTAAGCGAACAGCCGCAGCCAAGTCGTAATCGTTTTCAAGCCCTGCCACTAGGAAAGCCGCTTGAATCAGCGCCGATGGATAGTAATCGGAGCTTAGAATATCAAGCACTCCAGCCGCCGCCAGATCTTTGGCGGCAATGTTACCAGAGTGGGACCCGCCACGGACGATATTCGGTGCGCCCATGAGCACCTTCAAGCCTAGTTCGTGGGACGCGCGTGCAGCTTCGAGTGTGGTTGGGAACTCGGCAACTCGCATACCAAGCTCAGCTGATTCCTG
>JAOXRV010000759.1 GCA_025800435.1 Cellvibrionaceae bacterium
ACCGGACAGAAAGCCGTAAAAATAATCAAAGCCGCGCTTGTTGGGGCGGAAAACTTTATGGGTGCCCATATGCCATTTGCCGATAATGCCGGAGCGGTAGCCCAGGGGCTGCAACACTTCGGAAATCATCTGTTCGCGCAGAGGCAAACCGGAGGTATTGTCGCTGGGGTCGATCACCGGGTTGCGGCTAAAGCCGAAACGATCCTGATAGCGCCCGGTCAGCAGTCCAGCGCGACTGGGACCACACACGGGGTAGCTGACATAGCCGTTGGTAAAGCGCACCCCTTCGCTGGCGATGCGGTCAATGTGTGGCGTTTTAATGTCTTCGCTGCCATTAAAACCCACATCGGCGTAGCCCTGATCATCGGTCAAGATAACGATCAGGTTGGGCTTTTCGCCAGCTTGCAGGCTGGAAAAGGCCAACATTCCCAGCGCCGCTAAAGCGCCCTGTAAAAAACCGGTTTTTTTGTTCATTTCCATCCCATCCTGTTTAAAGTAATTGGATAATTTTTTATGCCATTGCCGCGCAGGTGCGGGGGTGACAAAAATCTGTAGGGCGGATTAGCGACAGCGTAATCCGCCAACACCCGGG
>JAOXRV010000766.1 GCA_025800435.1 Cellvibrionaceae bacterium
GAGCCACCTTAAATTTATGAGAAAACAACGTGGCTCTTACCCCCAATGTACCACATTAATCAAACGCGTTTTTAATTTTTAGAAGAAGAACTGAGTGCAAAGGAGTGGAGCTTGAGGCGTGTTTGTCGATCAGTCCGGCCATAGGCACCAGGATTTCCATGTCCCCCACCAGGGCGGTGGCGGCCAGCGGCGCCTGCTGGTCGGGCGCAAGCCAAGTAATCGACTCTAAACTGGCGAGCTTGGCCAGGAACTGTTCGTTGTCGAGCAGGCGACGCTTATCTTGGTCGCTGCCGTTGGCAAAGTACAAGGGTAGATCTTTGGCTGGGGAGATATTCATCTCGCCGCGTATATTGCGAATGCCGATCACCACGCCTTTAACCCAATCAATATCGGCCAGGGCCTGCTGGTCAATCTTGCTGGTATCGGCAACGGGGTAGGGGGCCAGCATAATAGTTTCGCCGTCGGCGCCGGCTAAGTCTTTGATACGCTGCCAAATTTCTTCGGTAATAAATGGCATCAGCGGGTGGGCTAGGCGCAGAGTGGTTTCCAATACCCGCACCAGGGTGCGGCGGGTGCCGCGCTGCAGCTCGGCGCTGGCGTTTTCATTCCACAGCACCGGCTTGGACAGCTCCAGATACCAGTCGCAGTACTCGTTC
>JAOXRV010000781.1 GCA_025800435.1 Cellvibrionaceae bacterium
TGGCCTTTTTCATTGGTAACTTTAGTAAGTAAGGCGTTGTTGCCAGGGTGATTGTATTCGTATTTTCGGATTGCACCTGCTGCGCGCTCCACTTCCACAAGATGGCCACTTTTGTAGTATCGAAATTTTATTTTCCGGCCATCGGGGGTTTTAACGTAGGCAAGATAGCCCTGCTGAAAACGAAAACTTAAACGCCGGCCATTTTGGTCTTCTGCTGCCAGCAGCTGGCCATCGGCGTTGCGGTGCAGGTCAATTTGTGCGTTGCCCTGGGTAATATTGTCTAGCAGGCCACGGTCATCAAAGTATAGCTGGCGGCCATTGGGCCAATGCCAGGTGTAGCCAATGTCAGTGGTTTTTATATGGCCGTCGCTTTGTAAGTCTGTGCGTAGTAGGTCAGTGTTTTTTTCGCGGGTGAAATACAGGTTCCGACCATCAGCTTGGTGAACTTGTATTTGCTTTTGATCGCTAGGCTTGAGTGTTCTAACCCCCACAACAACGGTATTGAAGGAATAGCTCCAGCCAACGCCTAGGCGAAAGTTCTTTTGGTTGCGGCTATTGTAGTAGCGTACAAACTCCAGCCCTAAACCACCGCGTTTATTGGCATAGTCAACTTCGCGCAAGAATTTATTGCCACTGATAACATTAATGGGGTTGCCAGTGCCTTGGTCTGGGCTGTTGTCATTGCGTGATGCTGCGCCGTCTTGGCCTTCGCAGCCAGTGGCATCAGTAAGAGAATTTGAAGGCCCGCCACCGGGGTTGCCACTGCCGGCACCGAACCATTCGGAAGGATTTTTACAATCAACATCGGGAAGACTAATGTCCAACTGGCTGGCAGCTAGGGGGCTGAATAGCAGTGCTGCTAGAAAAATAGCTGTGGCTTTGATGCGTGGTTTACCGAACACAGTGACATCCCTTTACGTATGGTATTGCAAATAGGTCATTTAATCAGCTGGGATGGTTGTGTAAATCAGGCAATGGTAAGAATTATATGCGTTAGCGCTAACCGGGTATTTACTGAATACGAAGGAATAATTTGGGGATTATATAGGGAGTTAGGTGTAGTTTTGGTCGAGTCGCGAGCGAATAAAAAAGGCCAGTCGGTAAACCGACTGGCCTTTTGAATAGTGGTAGCTAGGGGCGGACTTGAACCGCCGACCCCAGCATTATGAGTGCTGTGCTCTAACCAGCTGAGCTACCTAGCCACTAATACCCTGAATACCGCCCGCAGGGCGTCTCAGAGGGCGCGTATTTTGGCTATTTGGCCCACGGCTGTCAAGGGCTAAGGGCTTAATTTCGCTACTTTTTTTGGGGCTCTTGGGTTGTTACTTTGGGTTTGACCAGGGCGGTGGTCATGGAGCCGATTACCACCAGCAGGGCGCCGCCCCAGCTGATCCAGTTTAGGCTCTCGGGGTAGACCAGGCCGGGGATTAGCCAGGCCGCGGCGTTGACAAAAAACAGGCTCAGCAGCGGCACAATGGTAATGGTGGCGCTGATGCGACTGGCCTGCCAGTGCTCCATCGCCATGGCGAAGGCGCCGTAGGAGAATACGGTGTTAAGGCTGGCAAAAATCAGGCAGTAGAGCTGGGTTTGGTCCAGCTCCAGCACCCGCGCTGGCTCGGCGGCGGGGAAGAACATAATGCTGCCGCCGATATAGATGGTGAGTAGGATTTCCTGGGATTTAAACTCCCGCAGCAGCTGTTTTTGGGCCAGGCCGTACACAGTCCAGCACAGGGCAGAGATAAACACGATACCCACGCCCAGGTTGTATTGGGGGTCGCCGCCGCCGCTGATCAGCTCGCCCAGGCGCTGGTTAAAAAACAGCAGCAGGCCCAGGCTAAAACCGGCAAGGCCCAGCATTTGCCAGCCTCTAAATGCCTCTTTATAGAGCCAGACGCTGGCCACCAGTAGCAGCATGGGGGCCATTTGAATCATCAGCTGGGCCGCCTCGGGGCTGGACATATCCAGCCCGCTCACCCACAGCAGGTAGTTACCACAGAGCCCGGCCACGGCGATGGCCATGGTTAGGGCTAGCTTGGGTTGTGCCAGTTTACGCCACTGGTAGTGGCCCTTAAGAAGATAGTAGCCACCAACTAATAGGGCGGCAGTACTCATTCTGAACCAGATAATGGTGTAGATATCCAGGCCCGATAAGATGCCTTTGATGGCCACCGGTAATGCGCCCCACAGCAGGGCAGTCAGCAGGCTTAGGCCAAGGCCTAGTTGCCAGCGGTCAGAGGGTTGGTGCACCGGGGCCTCCAAATGGGCTGCAAACGTTGTTTGCTAAAACGTTGCGGTATTTGTTGTTATTGTTATACGTTAAAACGGAAGTGGATAACGTCACCGTCGGCGACGATATAGTCTTTGCCTTCCAGCCGCCATTTGCCCGCATCTTTGGCCCCGGCCTCGCCGTTATTGGCGATATAGTCGTCGTAGCTGACGATTTCGGCGCGGATAAAGCCTTTTTCAAAGTCGGTGTGAATCTTACCAGCGGCCTGGGGGGCGGTGGCGCCCACGGGGATGGTCCAGGCGCGTACTTCCTTGACCCCGGCGGTAAAGTAGGTGTGCAGGCCCAATAGCTCGTAGCCGGCGCGAATCACCCGGTTTAGGCCCGGCTCGTCCTGGCCCAGCTCTTCTAAAAACTCGGCCTTTTCGTCGTCGTCCAGCTCCGAAATCTCGGCCTCTATCTTATTGCAGATCGGCACCACCACGGCGTTTTCTTCGGCGGCAATGGCCTTTACCGTGTCCAGGTGGGGGTTATTGTTAAAGCCCTCTTCATCCACATTGGCAATATACATGGTGGGCTTAAGGGTAAGCAGGCTCAGCCGCTTAAGCTGCACCAGCTCATCGTCGTTCAGCCCAAACGAGCGCAGCGGCTTGGCCTCGTTTAAATGGGGCAGAATCTTCTCCATCAGGGCCTTCATCTTAATGGCGTCTTTATCCTGGCCTTTGGCGGCCTTGCTAAAGCGCTGCAGGGCCTTTTCACAGGTTTCCAGGTCGGCCAGGGCCAGCTCGGTGTTGATCACATCAATATCGGCGGCGGGGTTGATCTGGCCTTCGACGTGCACCACGTTCTCATCTTCAAAGCAGCGCACCACATGGGCAATGGCGTCGGTCTCGCGGATATTGGCCAAAAACTGGTTGCCCAAACCCTCGCCCTTAGAGGCCCCGGCCACCAGGCCGGCAATATCCACAAACTCCATGGTGGTGGCGATGGTTTTCTCGGGTTTAACAATCGCCGCCAGCTTGTCCTGGCGGGGGTCGGGCACGGCCACCACCCCGGCGTTGGGCTCAATGGTACAGAAAGGGAAGTTCTCGGCGCCGATACCCGCCTGGGTCAAGGCGTTAAACAGGGTGGATTTGCCCACATTGGGGAGGCCGACAATGCCGCAATTAAAGCCCATAGTGTTGTTTCTCGTATGCTGACTGGGTGGGGCGGCCGGGCCGCCGGAAATAAGGCGGGCATTCTACTACAGCCGCGCCCGCTGACAAAGGCAGCTAGGGCACCTCCGTACATGGACGCCGCCCGTTTGCCAAATAAAAATGAACGGTGTCTATGTAAGAGGTACCCTAAATTCTGAGGGCGGCGGCGCGTGGCTCGTTTAAGCTCTAATGCCTTTTGTCGGTGTCTCTGGCACACTGTTGCCAGCCATCCGGCAAAGCACCTGATAAACACAACAACACAGGCGATGTTATGACTGCAAGCGCTGCGGCCCAGGCCAACTCTCAAGCCCAAACCCAGGGCGAACTGTTTGGCCACCCCAAAGGGCTCTATATCTGTTTTCTGACCGAGCTGTGGGAGCGTTTCTCCTTCTACGGCATGAAGTATCTACTGGTCTTGTATTTGACCAAATACCACCTGTTTAGCGATGGCCAGGGCCTGGAGGTTCTGGGCGCTTATGCGGGCCTGGTGTACACCTTGCCGGTAATCGGCGGCGCCCTGGCAGATCGCTACCTGGGTATGCGCAAGGCAGTGCTGTTTGGCGGCATACTGCTGGTGTTTGGGCACTTGTTAATGGCGGTTGAGGGCCACCAGGCGGTGCAGTACGAAGCCGGCACCGTATTGGCCAATGCCATTACCCTTAACAGTGGCGAAGTGTTGGCCGCCGGTACTCTGCTGACCGAGACGGTGAAGATCCAAGATCTGGCCGCCTTGAAGGTCTTCTATCTGGCCCTGGTCCTGATTGTGGTGGGTGTGGGTTTCCTAAAACCCAATATCTCTACCGTGGTGGGCCAGCTCTACCCACCCGGTGATGAGCGCCGCGACTCGGGCTTTACCATTTTCTATATGGGTATCAATATCGGCTCCTTTGTGGCCACCATTGTCTGTGGCTACCTGGGTGAAACTTACGGCTGGGGCTACGGCTTTGGCCTGGCCGGCATCGGCATGCTGGTGGGTTTGGTGACCTTTATCTGGGGCCAAAAATACCTCAATGGCCTGGCCGAGCCCAATGAACCTGAGCGTTTAAAAGAAAAAGCCATTGGCCCCATCAATAAAGAGTGGGCCATTTATATTGGCACCATTCTAAGCCTGACCCTGTGCTGGTATGTGGTGCAGCACGAGCCCATCGTGTTCTACTCGCAACAGGTGTTGCTGGTATTAGCGGGGATCGGTCTGGTGGCCCTTACCCTAAAGGGTGGTACTAAAGAAGACCTGCATAGAATGTTGGTGCTATTGGTGCTAATCGCCTCCACTATTGTGTTTTGGTCGCTGTTTGAGCAGAGCGCCGGTTCTATGACCTTGTACGCCGACCGGGTGGTGGACCGCAATTGGGGCGGCATTGAATTTACCGCTTCACAGTTTGGCTCTTTAAACGCCGGCTTTATTATGCTGTTGGCGCTGCCCTTTGCCTGGCTCTGGGTAAAACTGTCCAAGGTGGGCCTAAACCCCAATACCCCGGTTAAATTTGGCCTGGGTATTATTTTGGCGGGCCTGGGCTTTGGCGCCTTGGTTTGGGGCGCGGCCTTTGCCGATGAAAGCGGCCGCATCAGCATGTGGTGGTTGGTACTGGCTTACCTGTTACACACCATGGGTGAGCTGTGTTTATCGCCGGTTGGCTTGTCGGCGGTTACCAAATTATCGGTTCACCGTATTGTCGGTATGGCTATGGGGACTTGGTTTTTGGCTACCGCCCTGTCTGAGACTGTGGCCCAGCGCTTGGCGCAAATGGCCGCAGTGGATACCGAGAGTGTAGACGTCAACAATGTGACTGAGATTGTAGCTACCTATAACGATTTGTTTAGCTTCTTAATGTGGTTGGGCATCGGTGTTGGTGTATTTATGATCATTATCGCACCAGTGCTGAAGAAGGGTATGCACGGGGTTCGATAACCCCCTTTACCTTTCGCAGACAATAATTGGCGCGACATTCAAAAAGCAACTAGAATTAAAAAAGCCCCCAACGGGGCTTTTTTTCGTTGTGTGTTAGGTAAAGGGCCTGCTGTTACTAAAACCCTATGAGTAATGTTTCTGACACAGGTCCTAAGCCCCCGCTTGGGGTATTGGTTCGCCACCCCTATCTGGTTGCCCTGGCGGTATTTTTACTGTGCCTGATGACCTGCACAGCACTGCTGTTTTATGAGGCCAACCGCCTAAAGAGCCTGCGCCAATACAATGCCCTGACCGAGATGCTGGCGATTAAATCCCGGCTGGAAAGCGCCATGCTCAGCCACAGCTTGATGCTTTGGGGGTTGCACGCTAATTTGGTGTTAGAGCCCGACATCGATCAGGCCAAATTCGAGATCTTAAGCCGAAGCTTTCTAGACCACGACACCCAGATGCAAGGCCTGGCTTGGCTGCCCGCTGATAGCTGGCAGGCATCTTTTAATGATTCGCGCCTGCGCACCTTTGGGCTGCAGCGACAGAACCTGGAAATTCCCCGCTCTGATTTACACCAAGCGGTGCTGGCTGGGCAGATGTCTCTGGCTGGGCCATTGACCATGGCCGATGGCCTTGAGTATTTGTATATTTTTTTACCAGTACAGGCTGAGGGTGAAAGTCTGGGGGTGGTGATGGGCTTGGTCAAGCATCGCGCCATGCTCTCTTATGCCGGCGTCGATTCGCCCAATCTGCCCGAGGCGGTGGCCCTGCGTTGGCTGGATGCAGACGGCAGCCCAGATCATGTGTTTTACGGCAGCGAAGAGGTGTTTGCGCGCTCTAGTGTGCAGCTGAATGTAGACCTGCCCGAGGGCCGCTGGTTACTAGCGGTGGATGTGGACGGCAGTAACTGGGCCAGCGCCGGCCTTCGCCTGGCCAGCGCGGCGCTATTAAGTTTAATTGTATCGCTGATATTGGGCATGGCCACCTATGTGGTGGTGCGCAGTTATGCCCGCCGCGAACAAGCGGTAGAGTCGGCCACATACCGGGCCAACTACGATGCCCTGACCGGTTTAATGAACCGAAATTTCTTCTCTAGCCAGCTGCAGCAGGCCATCAACCGCCATGGCCGCGAGCAGGGCAAGTTCTCGTTGATGTTTATCGATCTGGATTATTTCAAACAGGTTAACGATACCTGGGGGCATTCGGCCGGGGATGCTTTGCTGCAGGAGCTATCCGGTCGTTTAATGGCCTTTGTGCGCAAAAGCGATTTAGTGGCACGCCTGGCCGGCGATGAATTTGTGGTGTTGATGAACAACGCCGAAAGCGCGACCCAGGTAGAGTTATTGGCCAACCGTATCTTAAGCTATTTAAGCCAGCCCTACGAAGTGGCCGGGCAAAAGCTGTCGATAAGCTCTAGCATTGGTATTGCGGTTTACCCGGATGATGGTGAGACCGCCGAGTCTATTCTCAGTCACTCGGATACCGCCATGTATGCGGCTAAAAAAGCTGGCCGCAACCGGGTCAGCTTTTTTAATGATGCCATGCGCCACGAGGCCCAGTACCAACTGTTGCTGCACAATGAAATCCTAAACGGTATCGAGCAAAACCAGTTTGAGGTTTACTACCAACCGATTTTAGATTTAGAAAGCAAAACCCTTCGCAAGTGCGAGGCACTGCTGCGCTGGCACCACCCCGAGCGCGGTCAAATTACCCCGGACCAGTTTATCCCGGTGGCGGAAAATACCGGTGCTATACGCCCATTGGGGCGCTGGGTGCTAGAGCAAGTGTGTAAAGATTTTAAGGACTGGCAGGATGGCGGCTTGGATCTCAGTGTATCCATTAACCGCTCGGTAGCGGAGTTTTATCCATCGGGCTCCCACAAAGAGTGGGTGGAGCTGGTACACAGTTACGACATTAGCCCGGATCGGATAATCTTTGAAATTACCGAATCCCTGTTTATGGACAGCAACGATGCGCCGGTGGCTGAGCTAAAGGAAATGCGCAGCAATGGCTTTCGCTTTGCCATTGATGACTTTGGCACTGGCTATTCGGCCATTAATTATCTGCGCAACTACCCGGTGGATTTTATTAAGGTCGATAAATCTTTTGTGTTTGATATTTTGGAAAATGAGCAGAGCCGCACTCTGGTTGAGGTTATTATCAAACTGGGCAAGGCCCTATCGATTGATGTGATTGCCGAAGGGGTGGAAAACCAGGCTCAGCTGCATGTGCTGCAGGTTTACCAGTGTGATTGTATTCAAGGCTATTATTTGGCTAAGCCCATGCCGGCAAATCAGCTGATTGATTTTGTGCTCGATTTTCAGCAGCGCCAGTGGGACAGCTAATGTCGCTACAATACTGGCAGCAGGTCTATCAAAACCTTGGTGCTAAACCTTCTCTGCAGGACGATTACTTATGCCCCCTGCTGCGACAACACAGTGGCAGAGCATTGGATATTGGCTGTGGCCTGGGCCAAGATAGCTGGCTATTGCGGCAGCTTGGCTTTGAGGTGATCAGCAGCGACTTCAGTGCCGAGGCCCTGGCTTTAGGAATACAGCAGGGGTTTATCGATCAGCCCCTACAGGCAGATCTGCGCCAGCTGGGGGCGATGCTGGCGCCGCGCAGCTTTGATTTACTATTGGCCAATCTTTCCCTGCATTATTTTGAGCGCGAGCAGATGGCCGCTCAAATTTTGCCCTCCCTATTTGCCTTGTTAAAGCCCGGTGGCCAGTTTGTTGGCTGTTTTAACAGCCTGGATGATACTAACTACGGCGCCGATCGGGCCGATGCCGATGGCTATTACCGCGATGACTACGCCGGTGAAGCGCGCTTAAAGGTGTTTTATAGCGAGCCCCAGCTGCGGACCCTATTTGAACCTTACGGCCAATGCCAGATAAATGCCAGCAGCACTGAGCGCTTTGGCCGGCGCAAGTCGGTCTATTTGCTAAGCCTAGAGCTTAAAGTTTAGATACAACGCAAATAGCTTTTGTATTCCAACGCTGTCACCTGGCTTTGAAACTCGTTTAGCTCCTGCCAATTGCACAGGCTGTAGTGCTTGTGAAAGGTTTCACCAAAATACTGTTTAATAAAAGCCGATTGTTCAAACAGTGCCAGGGCCTGGGGCCAAAAGCGCGGCAGGCTGGGTTCGCACTGGCTATAGGCATCGCCCTCAATTGGGGTGTCGGCTTTTAGCTTTTGCTCCATGCCCATCAGCGCACCGGCCAGGACTGAGGCCAATAACAAATAGGGGTTGCAATCGGCGCCGCCAATACGGTGTTCAATGCGCCGGGCAGCTGGCTCGCCGGCGGGTACGCGCAGGGCCACGGTGCGGTTTTCATAGCCCCAGCAGGGGGCGGTGGGGGCGTGGCTGCCGGCCATAAAGCGGCGGTAAGAATTGGTGTTGGGGGCAAAAATGGCCATGCTTTCAGCCATGGTCTGGGCCAGCCCGGCGATGGCACTGCGCAGCTCGGCACTGCCGGCTTCGCCGCCGTCGCTAAAAATATTTTCGCCTTGATCGTTCAAGCAGCTAAAGTGCAAGTGCATGCCGTTGCCGGCCAGCTCGCCAAAGGGCTTGGCCATAAAGCTGGCGATATAGCCGTGCTTGCGCGCCACCTCGCGAATACAGCGCTTAAGCATAAAGGCCGCATCGGCGGCTGCCACTGGGTCGGGCAGGTGGTTTAAATTAATTTCATACTGGGAGGGTGCGGCCTCTTTAATAAAAGTGTCTGCCGGTAGGCCCAGCTCGGCGCAGGCATTGCGCAGCTCGTCAAACAGCTCGCGCAACTCGTGCATGCTGTCGAGGTGATAGGGCTGGCCGCCCAGTTGGGTTTGGCCATCGCCGTCGACACTGGTGTGGCGGGGGCGGCCGTCGGCCTCGGTGTCGGCCTGCAGTAAAAAAAACTCCATCTCCAGCGCCACTACTGGGGTTAGTCCCTTGGCCCGGTAAGCTTGGCTTAGGCGCTGCAAAATATTGCGCGGGTCGCTGGGGTTGGGGCTGCCGTCCATCTCGCCCATGGTTACTTGCAGCTGGGCGGTATCTGGGCGCCAGGGCAGGGCGCTGAGGCTTTCAATCACCGGCAGGCAGAGCCCATCGGCATCGCCGGTGGCAAACACAATCTGTTCTAAATCTCGCCCCCAAACGTCCATGCTCAAGGCGGTAACAGGCAGTTTAAAACCGCCATTAAACACCTTGGCCAGGTTTTCCCGGGGGATCAGCTTGCCGCGCAGCAGGCCGTTGTAGTCGCACAGAAAAACCTCAACCGTGTCTACGCCCGGGTTGGCCTGTAAAAAATCTTGGGCCTGTTGCCAGGGTGCCTTGGTGTCGCTGGGTAAGCTGTTCATAGGGGGCTCGTGTTAAAAGGGTGGCCCCAAGCGGGGCCACTGATAGGGCTTATCGATTAAAAGTCGTAGCTAAACTCAATGCCGACGGTACGGGGTTTAGATACCCACACCTGGGTGTTGGTAATGCCGTAACCGTAGGCGTTGTCGAGGTCGGCATTGGCCCAGCCGCGCTCGAAGTACTCTTCGCTAAACAGGTTTTCAATCCAGATAAGGGCCTGCCACTGTTGCTCGCTGTCGTAGCCAAAACGCAGATTGGTTTCGTGGTGGCTCTGTTGGGCAATGTAGTCATTGTTATCCAAGTCGCTGTATTGCTTGCCCTGGTAAAAGTGC
>JAOXRV010000788.1 GCA_025800435.1 Cellvibrionaceae bacterium
CACACGCGCCTGGGTACTGAGAAGTTTATGCTCGATGGCCGTCACACTGGCACCGGCGGTGGCAACCATATTACCTTGGGTGCGGCGAATCCAACCGACAGCCCGCTGCTGCGTCGGCCGGATGTGTTGCAGAGCTTTATAACCTTTTGGCAGCACCACCCGAGCCTATCCTATTTGTTTTCTGGCGCGTTTATTGGCCCCACCAGCCAGGCCCCCAGGGCCGATGAGGGGCGCGATGAAATGCTGTACGAACTTGAGATAGCCTTCTCGCAAATGCCCGAGGGCACCACTGAACAACCCTGGTTGGTAGACCGTCTGCTGCGTAACTTACTGATCGACATTACTGGCAACACGCACCGCGCCGAGTTTTGTATCGATAAACTTTACGCCCCCGGCAGCGCCAGTGGACGGCTCGGTATTTTAGAGTTTCGCGGCTTTGAGATGCCGCCCCACTATCAAATGTCGCTGGTGCAGGCGCTGTTGATTCGCGCCTTGCTGATGCGCTTTTGGCAGCGGCCCTATCGCCAGCGGTTGGTGCGCTGGGGTACCGGCCTGCACGATAAATTTATGCTGCCCCATTTTATCTGGCAGGATATCAAAGAAGTGGCGGCCGACTTAAAGGCCCACGGCTACGATTTTAAGCCCGAATGGCTGCTACCATTTGAAGAGTTTCGCTTCCCCCATTACGGCCGGGTCGAGCTGGATGGCATTGAACTTGAGTTGCGCTGGGCGATTGAGCCCTGGCATGTATTGGGCGAAGAAGTGGGCAGCTTTGGTACCGCCCGCTATGTGGATTCGTCGGTTGAGCGTTTACAACTTAGGGTCAGCGGTTTGACCGAGGGCCGCTATGTGTTGGCCTGTAATGGTCGCCGGGTGCCACTGCGTGCAACTGGGCGCCAGGGCGAGTTTGTCGCCGGGGTGCGCTACCGGGCCTGGGCGCCGCCCTCGGCGCTGCACCCCACCATTGGCGTGCATACGCCATTGCAGTTTGATCTGATCGATAGCTGGAATGGCCGCTCTATCGGTGGCTGCAGTTACCACGTGGCGCACCCCGGC
>JAOXRV010000816.1 GCA_025800435.1 Cellvibrionaceae bacterium
CAAAACCTTACAAGATGGCCAGCGTGTAACCATGGTTGTCACCCAGGGTCAAAAAGGCCCGCAAGCTGAGAATGTTGTACCTCTCTAAGTTGTACACTGCTCGCTGCCAGCGGCAAGACTAGTTTTGCCCTGGTAGCTACCCCTCCAACAAACAACGCCACCCGGCCAAGTTTGTCCCGCCCCAGGCGCACTGCGCTTGGCAGGCGTTTTTTCGCCTGGAAATTGGCTCGGCCCGGCAAATGGCTCGCAGATCACCGACCCCCTATTCAATGGTGCCCTGGCCTAACGGCTGAACACCACCGTTTTATTGCCATTGAGCAGCACCCGCTGCTGAGCAAACCAACGCACCGCCCGGCCCAACACCCTCGATTCGATATCGCGGCCGATCTCCACCAGCTCTTCGGGCTGATTGATATGACTGACCCGCTCCACATCCTGCTCAATAATCGGCCCTTCGTCCAAATCCCCGGTAACAAAGTGGGCGGTGGCACCAATTAACTTAAC
>JAOXRV010000829.1 GCA_025800435.1 Cellvibrionaceae bacterium
CAATGACGTGGTAGGGGTAGTCAAAGGAGAAGCGCGAGTATACCTCCATGGTGTGCACCACCGACTCGGTGGAGTACTTTTTCCACAGGTCACCGCCCTCTTTGGGGTAGAAAGACATGGCCATCACCAGTGGCTGCACCTTGCCGCCCTGCTTATAGCCTTTGGCATCCCACATAAACTTGCGCGAGGAGGCCCAGGCAAAGTCACGCACATTATCGGCTTTAAATTTCCAGGTCTTGGTCTTATTGGTGGCGGCTTTTTCATTTTCCAAGGCTTCTTCGGCGGTTACCACAAACACCGGCCGCTTGGCAGTTTCCGCTTTCTTTAAGCGCTCGCGCTGGGTTGCAGTCAGCACATTACCGGGGTTTTGCAGCACACCAGTAGAAGAGACAATATGGTCAGCGGGTACAGTTAGCTCTACATCGTAGTCGCCGAATTCCAGGGTAAACTCACCCCGGCCCAGAAATTCTTTATTGGTCCAAGCCTCGTAGTCAGTATAGGCCACCATGCGCGGGTACCACTGGGCCAGCAAAAAGATATCATTGCCGCCCTCGCGCTCATCATCGGGGAAGTGCTCATAACCCGAGCGCGCCCAGACCGCGTTTTCCTCGACGATATTAAAGGCAAAGTCCAAATTAAACTGCACACTCTGACCGGGCTTTAAGGGTTTGGCCAGGTCGATGCGCATATTGGTGCCGACCACGGTGTGCTTCAGCTTGCGGCCACCGGCCTTGAGCGATTTGATTTCATAGCCGAGCTCATTGTCGGCCATAAACTGGTGACGGCGCAGCTCATCCAGGCTCAGTTTGGCCGGGGCCTTAGAGCTGGCGGCCTTGGTCTGGGGCCCGCGCCGGCCGATACCGGCAAAAGCGGTGGTGCGCTCGGCCATAGAGTCGTTGCGGAATTTATTTTGATCCAGCTGTACCCATAAATATTTTAGGGTATAGGGCGAGTTGTTCTTGTAGAACACCTGCTGGCTGGCCTCGATCCGACGCTTGTCTTCCAGCAGACGGGCCTTAATTTTATAGTCGACCTGCTGCTGCCAGTATTGCTGGCCCGGCTCACCGGCTGCATTGCGGTAGATATTGGGAGTTGGCAATACCTCATCCAACTGGCGAAATTTATCCTCAAAGTCACCCTTGGTCTGCTTGATCGCAGCGATGGCGGGGGTGCTCAGCAACAAGGCTGCTGCCAGGCAAGGCAGGCTAATACGATATTTCATAACGACTCGGCTCTACAGTGATTCGGCTAGTGGTGGCGTGTTCTATAAACGAACAGCTGGCCATAACCTTCATTTTATTGATTTGGCAGGAGTTTTAAAACGGCTATATGAGATAAAACGAGAGAATAGTCGGTTAAAGCTCAGGCCGGCGCTGAAACAGGCCCAGGGTTTCCAGCTCTAGCCAGGTCGGCCCCATAAGCCCACAGACAGCTTCGGTATCCCCCAGACAAAGAAAGCCCCCCTCCATCAAGCTCGCTTCAAATAGGCCAATCGCCCGCTGTTTTAGCGCAGGCCCAAAGTAGATCAATACATTGCGGCAAATAAGCAGTGCCACAGGCTCGGCCAGCAAGGCCTGGGGCAAGCCGTGCTGAACAAACTGCACCGCAGCCAAGAGCTGGGGCCGGCAATACAATTGCCCGTTGCGGTGTTCGAAATACGCTTTGAGCTGGCCGCGGCCACCGGCCTGCTGATAGCGCTGCTGCTCGGCACTGGCGATGAGGCCACATAAGCGGCCAGAGCTGGCCTGGGCCAAAGCCTGGTGACTGAGATCAGTGGCGATAATCCGGCTATGTGCCAACAGGTCGAGCTCCGCCAGGACAATGGCCAGGGAGTAGACCTCCTCACCCCGGGCACAGCCGGCCACCCAGATATCCAGGCGCCCGCGCTGCGCTAGCTGTGGCAGTAACTGGCGGCGCAAGCTGAGAAAAAAGCTGGGGTCACGGAACAAGCTGGAGACATTGACGGTAATGGCATCGCGCAATTGGCGGCTGCGATCACCGGGTTTGGCTTGCAACCAGGCCAGCAGCGCGGCGCTGTCACCGGCGGCCAGGCGTTGAGCTAGACGCTGTAGCTGGCGTTCGATAAATGCTGGCGCATAGCCGGAAAAATCAAACTGGCAGTGCTGCTTAATGCAGTTTAGTAGATCGTCGTTGTTGCTGGGCTGACTCAGTTCCAGGGCCATAGCGCTACAGGGGCTCTACTCGCTCGGGCAGATACTTGGCCAGTAGCACCAGTAATTTATTCACATCCACCGGCTTAGACATATAATCGTTTGCCCCGGCGGCCAAACATTTCTCCCTATCTCCCACCATGGCGTTGGCGGTTAAGGCAATCACTGGGATATCCTCCCACTGCGGCAGGGTACGAATCAGCCCAGTTGCTTCATAGCCATCCATTTTTGGCATCATAATGTCCATCAGCACCAGCTCGATATCCGCTTGCTGCTGCAGCATTTCAATCGCCTCCTGCCCACCCGGGGCAATGTGTACGACCAGGCCTTTTTTACGCAGTACCTTTGCCAACGACAGGGTGTTGCGCATATCGTCGTCGACCAATAGAACCACCCGGCCCTGCAGCGATTGCGTTGCCGATGCCCGAGTCGCCGTGATGCTCCTGCCGCTCATTGCTTGCGGCGCCGGCTTTGTCGCCGCTGGCACCTCAACACTGCGGTATACGTGTTTTACAAAGCCGCTGACTTCTTCGAGTATACGCTCAGCCGAATCCTCGGTTTTAATCACCACTTTGCGAGTGAAACGTGACAGCCGCTCTAGGTCTTCATCAGCCAGATCTTGGCCTGTGTATATAACTACCGGCGGCAGCTTGATATCGGCCTGCTTCTGTATGCGCAGCAGCAAATCGTAACCGTTAGTATCGGGCAGGCCTAAATCCAATATCACCCCATCAAAGCTAGACTCATGCAAAAGAGACTCGGCTTGCTCGCCATTACAGGCCCGCGACAGTTCAACCCCCTGGGAGCGCAACAGGCGTGTCAGCGCCAAGAACGAGGCATTGTCATCTTCTACCACCAGCAGTTTTAAGTCTTGGCTGTGATTCTCCAACAGCTTGGCTATTACGCCTTTGATGTCCTGATCGGAGATTGGCTTAGTCGATTTACCCACCGCCCCAAACAACTCCATATCCGGCAGATTATCGAGTGCGGTAATCATATGCACCGGCAGATCGCGGGTATCTGCATTCGACTTTAAGGCGGAAATTACATCGCCACCATCCAGGCCGGGTAACATATAGTCCAGTACCACGCCTTTAAGGGGGTATCGCTCCGCCAGTGCCAGGCCGGTTTCACCATCGCCGGCCACCAGCACCTGGCAGTTTTGCTGGTGGCAAGTGTGCATCAGTATCTTGGCAAATTTGACGTCATCCTCAATAACAAGCAACAGTGGCTTTTGCGGATCGAGCTGGTGGCGATCGTCCTCCAATTGCCAGGCCGGTGGTTTGTTAGCGCCCGCCTCCGCGGGCGCTTCTGCCACCGCGTCCGGCATCGGAGTGTCGCACTGAACCACCCGCAAAGGCAGGTGCAAGGCAAAGCGACTGCCACGCTTTAGTTCACTGCTAACTCGTATTTCACCACCCAAAACCTGGGCCAACTTACTGGCGATTGAAAGCCCAAGGCCAGTGCCCCCATAAGCGCGACTGATTGAGCCATCGACCTGTTGAAAAGCTTTGAATACATCTTTCAATTGCTCTTTTGGAATGCCAATACCGCTGTCTTCGACCGCAAAAACCAACTCTGGCTCGGCCTCGTCCAAGCGCGAGATTTCCACCACCACTGACCCGCTATCGGTAAATTTAATGGCATTGCCGATCAAGTTGGTGAGTATCTGATTGAGCTTGGGGGCATCAGTACGTATTTGCCGCGGCGCACTGCTAGCGAGCTTGACGTTAAAACCAATGCCTTTTTCCCGCGCCATATGATTAAAGCGAGAATTAATGCCGGCGCAGAAATCTTCTAGGGTAAGGGCCTCGGCGTTCAGTTGCATCTTGCCCGATTCGATTTTAGAAATATCCAAAATATCATTGATCAGGCTCAACAGATGGCGGCCACTATCGTGAATAACCGCAGCTGACTCCACTTCATCTTGATTTAGGTTGCCCTCTTGGTTCTCCATTAGCGAGCGCGCCAAGATCAGCAGGCTGTTTAAGGGCGTGCGAAGCTCGTGAGACATATTGGCCAAAAACTCTGATTTATAGCGGCTGGCCGCTTCCAACTCCAGTGATTTCCGCTCGGTTTCCTCTTTGGCGATACTGAGGTTATCGCTCTGCACACGCAGCTGAATGCCTTTTTTACGAAGCTCCTCATTGGTGACCCGCAGCTCTTCTTGCTGCAGCTGCAGTTGTTCGGTTTGAGCCTGGCTGGATTCCAGCATCTTCTGCACTTGCTGGCGCTGCTCAGCGGCGATAATCGCCAGGGAGATACTGTCGCCGGCCAACTTCAATAGTTTCTCGGCAGTTGCTGGGATCTCCCCCAACCAAGCCAACTCAATAATAGCAACCACTTGACCGTGATAGAGCACCGGCGCCAGCAACAGCGATTGAACCGGGCTTTCCTGTATACCGGAACGAATTTTTATAACAACTTCCTTGCCTGGCTGGGGTTTTACAACAATCGCCTGTTTGTCTTTAATCACCTCAGCCAACAACCCCTCGCGGGCATCAATTTGCTCGGCCAGCTCTGGGCTTTGCCCCAGCCCGTACTCGCCCAACAGCTCCACCGACTGACCGGCAAATAGGTACAAGGCCCCAGCCTGGGCCTGCAAGTAGGTACACAGGGTACGAACAATATTTCTTGCCAAAACCTTACTGGGCTGATCGGCACTGACTGAATCTGATATCTTGTTAATACCATCGGTAAACCAAAGATCTTGCTCTACCGATTCAATGGTCGAATGCATGGTATTCAACATTGAGTTGAGCGCCTCGTGCAACTCAGAAAACTCTGCCCAATAAGAAGCTGGCAACTTGTGCTGAGAATCTCCCGCAGCTATTGCCCTAGCCGAACTGGCCAGCCTTTCAACCGGCGCCATAATCCGGCGCCCAGCCAGATAAGCCAACAGCACCACCGATAACAAAGTCGCCAGAATTAAAACCAACAACAAAAATGAAAGTTTTCCCAGCGCCCGACGGGTCTCAGCCGCGTCAATTTTAACCACCATCGCCAAATTAATAGAGGGCAGGTAGCGCCAGGCGGCGTAAACTTCTTTACCACGATAATCGATTGTTTTAGCAAAACCATTGCCCCCCGCTAGCGCGCTGGCAACGGCTGCTCCACTCTCGCCAGCAAGATCAATGCGCTTAATAAAGCCGGATTTTTCTACATTGCGCAGTGAGTTCACGACCAAGGCCTGGCCATCGCGCTTACTGACAAATAAGGTCTCACCGGTTTCACCCAAGCCGGTGTAATCAAGCGCAATACTATTCATCTCACGGTTATCGAATACCTCAAGCACCACCCCGATAACGGTGCTACTTTGGTAAACCGGCCTGGCGATATAGTATTGATAGATTTGACCGCGGGCCCCTTCAGTTTTGAAGGGTGAAATCTGTAGCTGATTATTGGCTACAGCACCGTTAAACACTGCCTCCAATGAAGTATTGTTAAACTCTGCCTGATTTAGATTTTTGCCTGGCATTAAGCCAACACTACTCTCATAGATAAACTCGCCCCCCGCTGAGATAACCAGCAAGGCATTAAACTGGCCACTGGCTTTTAGGCCATCAGCCACATTGTTTAAGCGCTGTTCGAATAGCGCTTTTTGCTCAGGGTAATTTTCATTGTCATTATTCAGCTTCTTATAGCTAAGCAGAGCATCAATCACCTCAGAGGATCTAGACACAAGCGCCAGGCGCTGACGGGCACTGCGTTCAAAGCCATACCATCGCTCTAGCTTATGATCGGCAATGGTTGAGATAGAACGCTTGATTTCTTGCTCCACCGCACCCAAATATAAATAGGCACCCAGCAACGCCATTAGCACCAGCGGCGCCATGGCCATGGCGGCAAAGGAAACCATCAAGGATATTTTGAGTTTTTTCATACAAGCTGGTTTAGGGAACCTCCGCCGCCTTAGCTTCCCGGGGCAAATGCTCGGCGATATAGGCCTCAAACTCGCCAGCATTAAGCGCATCGCAAAAATAGTAGCCCTGCACATAATCACAGCCGTTGTCACGCAAAAATTCAAACTGCTGTGCAGTTTCAATTCCGGTAGCAATCACTTCCATATTAAAAATATGGGCCACCGCTATTAGCGAGCGTACAATTTTCTCACGGGCCTCATCTTTGCCAATACCCGCTACCACCGCACGGTCAATTTTCACTTGGGAGGCCAGGTTATCTTTTATAAAGTTAAAAGCCGAAACATCTAGGCCCACATTATCAATTGACAATTCCAAACCCGAATCGGCCAAGCTGCGCAGCTGCTCAGTTACCGAGCCAAGCGGGTTGGCCAACACGCGTTCTTTAACCTCTACCCCCAGCAGCGTGCACAGATCTTCGGCCGAAAATGTCTTGCCCTCCTGGGCCAGTAGCGGGCTGACAAACTGATTGATATTGCTGACAAATTTTTCGTCACTTAGCTGGGAGTTGCTGAGGTTTACCATGACTCGGATATTCCGCCCCCCCAAGCGCGACCAATGAATGGCATCACACAGGGCTTGGCGCACAACCCAATGACCAATCTCTTCAATTTGCCCATTGGATTCTGCCACCGGCAGAAAGCTAATGGGCTCCAATGCCCCCAGCTCTTTGCTATCCCAGCGCAATAGCGCTTCGGCCGCCACAACCTCCAGGGTTTTTACACTTAAGATCCCCTGATACAAAAGGTAGAGTTCGTTATTAGCAATAGCTTTTTGCAGGCATTCCGAAGTTTGTTTATAGCGTTTTTCGAGGGGAAATTGACCGTCCGCATAAAATCGAAAACAGTTTTTGCCTGAGTCTTTGGCCTTGTACATGGCCTTGTCAGCGGCGGCTATTAGCTCTTTGCCATTTGCACCATTGCCAGGATAACTGGCCACCCCCAGACTAACGCCCAGCTGTAATTGATTGCCAAGCCAGTCTATCGGGCTAGCGCAAGCAGTCACTACCGATTGCAACTTGGGAACAATACAATCCATCTCCTGCACATCGGTCATCAACACCACAAACTCATCACCGCCAAAGCGAGCCACTGTGTCGGTTGGGCGCATCATATTTTTTAGGCGCCCGGCAATTTCTATTAACACATGGTCACCGGCTTCGTGGCCATATTCATCGTTGACCGGTTTAAAACCATCTAGGTCCAAAAAAAGTACGCACAAATAGCCGCCATAGCGGTCTACCCTGGAAATACCTTGGCCGAGGTTATCGAGTAACTGCGAGCGATTAGGCAAGTGGGTAAGTTGGTCGTGACGCGCCAGGTGGCGAATTTTTTCTTCGGCTTGGCTGCGATGCAGAACCTCTTGCATTAGCAGCGCCTTGGCCCGCCACATCTCGACAAAGATAGTAACCTTGGATAATAGAATCTCCGGATCGACCGGCTTTTGAATAAAATCGACACCGCCACATTTATAGCCGTTTAACTCGTGACTTTGCTCGCGCGCCACTGCGGTAAGAAAAATAATGGGGATATCACTAATGCCTGCCTCTCCACGCATCAACGCAGCGGTTTCATAGCCGTCCATCCCTGGCATTTGCACATCCATTAGCACCAGGGCAATATCCGCTACCGACAAAGCCAACTGCAGGGCCTTGTTGCCATCTTCTGCCTCTAGTACCTCGACATCCAATTTGCGCAATAATTTACGCATGGCGATGCGATTGGCCGCAACGTCATCGGTTACCAGTATTTTGGGGACTGCATTCATCACTCCTCCAGAGTGGCACCTTCCCTGTACTCGCAGTGCCTTAGTTGTAAATCCTTTTTACGGCCGCCGACCAGTCAATAATACCGATGCATTGAGTATGGTTTTAAAAGCGCTCGAATTTAAGCCTAGCTGAGCGATGAGCGAATGCAATTGACGAACTGATGGGCATACCAAGGGTACCCAAGCTCGATTTGAATGGGTTAAGATTATGGCCCCAACAGCAACACCGAAATAATTACCATGCAATCCATCGACCCAAGCTGGACAGTATCAAGTCGCCAGGCCCTGATATTTTTGCAGCTTGCCGAAAGCTTGGGGGTCGATCGACACCAATTGATAAGTGATTGCGATATCGATCCGATCTGGTTGGAGAACCCCGACTTTAGAATGCCCGCCACCGGCATCTACCAGCTGACTGAGCAACTGGCCGGGCGCAGCAACAAGCAAGATATCGGCCTATTGGCCGGCCGCCTCAGCTACCTGAATATTGTCAGTTTAATTTTGTACCTGCCTACCCTGTGCGACAATTTGCGCCAGTGGCTAAACATGATGCCCAGCGTAATGGAGCTACAGGGAGATATTGGCGAGTCGGTGGTGATTCGCGAAGGCGATAGCATTCGCACCGAATGGCGGCCACTGTTAAGCCAAGCCGCCAGCGGGCGCTACCTAAGTGATATGGTGCTGAGTTCATCCATTAGCTTACTGCAGTCGGTATGCCTTTACCCGGTACCCCTGATAAAAGCCTGCTTTGCCTACCCAGAGCCCGCCGATACCCACCTGCACCGGCAGCTATTTGGCCAGCAATTGCAGTTTGAACACCCCTTTAGCGGCCTTTATTTTGATATCAAAGCTCTAGACTACCCCCTGATCAAACCCCTGGACCCCTTGCCCGAGCGGCGCCAGGACAACCTGATGGCATTAATCGACAAAGATATTGGCGATGGCTTTTTACGTCAGCTGCGCCGCTCGATAGTTCGTGCCCTGCCCACCGGGGCCATGAGCATCGACAGTATCGCCGAGGAGCTCGGCATCTCTCGGCGCACCCTACAACGCCGCCTAGCCGAGCGCGACACCCATTTTTTAAGCGAGGTACAGGAGCTGCGGCGGGCCATGGCCAGCCGCCTGCTGGCCGGTCGCAATATGGGTATCACCGAGATCGCCTTTCTGCTCGGTTATGCCGATTCATCTTCCTTTTCTACCGCCTTTAAAAGCTGGTATGGCTGCTCACCGCGAGACTATACCCAAAACCAGGCCCAAGAATAGCTCAAGTGTACCCTGGCACCGATGCCAAATTGATTGGCACCGATTCCAATGCGCTATCGCGCCGCCCCCCCTAAGATTTTGGCTTAACCCCAATTCACCGGAGTAAAGCCATGCCTTTGGATTTTGATAGTGCCCGACTGCACAACCCCCACCTGAGCGCCGAGCACGAACAGTGGCGCAGCCAATTGCGTAAATTCCTCGATACCGAAGTGGCCCCTTACTTCGATGAGTGGGACGAGGCGGGTAAAATTCCAGACGAAATGTGGAAAAAAGCAGCAGACATTGGCCTGTTGCAACTGGGTTACCCTGAAGAATTTGGGGGTATTAGCGAAGGTATCGACCTTTATCACGGGCAGATTGTCGCCGAAGAGCTGGGTCGGATCGGCTCCGCCGGCGGTATTGCCAGCACCCTACTGGTACACGGCATTGGCCTACCCCCGGTGGTGAATTTTTCTCAGCAACATATTAAAGAACAGGTCGTTCCCCAGGTATTGAGCGGCGATAAGCGTATCGCCCTGGGCATCACCGAACCCGGCGGCGGCTCGGATGTGGCCAGCATCACCACCAGCGCCCGCCGCGAGGGCGATTATTATATCGTCAATGGCAGCAAGACATTTATCTCTGGCGGCATGGGTGCCGACTGGATCAGCACCGCTGTGCGCACCGGCGAGGAGGGCCCGCTCGGGGTGTCGATGCTGCTGGTGCCCACCGACTTGGAGGGCGTAAGCCGAACCCCACTGGATAAAAAGCAGGGCTGGTGGTGTTCCGATACCGCCACCATCTACTACGACAATGTCAAAGTGCCCGCCGACCATCTAATCGGCGAAGAGGGTCACGGCTTTTTGGTAATTATGAATAACTTTAACAGTGAGCGCATGGCCATG
>JAOXRV010000857.1 GCA_025800435.1 Cellvibrionaceae bacterium
GCACTAGTGCATCAGCGCCAGGGCCTGTTGGGTGTCGACCACGGCGTTGGCGATTAAGCCGTAGTTGGTGAGGGCGGCTTGGTAAGCCGCTTCGCCGGGGGCGCCGACCGCGTCTTTAACCACGATAACTTCAAAACCCTGCTCCATCAGCTCGCGCATATGGGAATCGGTACACAAATTGGCCGCCATACCGCCGAGGATCACGGTTTGAATGCCCTGTTTGCGCAGCTGTAATACCAGATCATTGCTCTCGGGGCCGTAGACCTTGTGGGGGCTGGTGACAGTGGTCTTGCCGTCGTTGATATAGGGCTTGTAACGCTCGAGAAAATCCGCCCCGGAACCCTCAAACTTCTCTGCCACTATCGGCCCACTGGCGTGGAACATATTGATCTTGTGCATGGTCTTGTGCAGCTCGCCCCGGGCCTGCCACTTCTCATCGTGGGGGTAGAGGGTGTGGGGGCTGACAAATACCGCCATGCCGGTTTTTTTGGCGCCCTTAAACAGCTTGCCAATATTGTCGATGGTGCCGAGTTTTTTAAGGTTGTCTTTTACCAGGCCATAGGCCACACCCTGTTCACTCAAAAAGTCGTTTTGGGGGTCGGTAATCAGCAGCGCAGTGCTGGCCTTATTGATTTTTAGCCCTTCACCGGCCTGGGCCAGAGGACTCAAGGCCAGGGCCAGCATGGCGGCAAAGCCGAATACACGGGTTGTTATAGTCATGGTTGCTCTCCACAATTAAGCAATCGTTGATTGGAGAGGCGACTATAAATTCACAGCGGGCAAAAATAAGTGAGTTGAGTTACACAAGCACACCCTGGGCGGCCAGGGCCTCAGGATCTAGCAGCTCCACCCGCATCCGCCCCAGCTTGAGCAGGCCCTGCTGCTCCAGGCTTTTTAGGTGGCGCGACACCACTTCCCGGGCCGTGCCCAGACGCTCGGCGATCTCCTGATGGCTGATTTTCAACACCCCATCTTCTGGGCAGGCACGGACCAGAAAACTATTGATACGGCTGTCCAGATCCTGGGTGCTGACCTCTTCGATCTGTGACATCAAGTCGAACATCTGCTGGGACAGGGAGTTAAACACATAATCCCGAGCCGCGGTTTCGGTCTCGTACAAGCGCCGAAACAGTGGTGCCGGTATCGCCTGTACCAGGGCGGTGTCACTCTCTACCCCAACCCAGGCCGGGTAGCGCACCTTGCCCAGCACACAGTTAATCGAGAACACACAGATTTCGCCCGCAATCAGTTGGTAGATAGGCTTCTCATTACCGTTATGATCTAGGGCGTATATACGCAAACTGCCCTCGGCCACAAAATAGGCCCCGGCCACCGCCTGGCCCTTTTGAATAATGGTCTGGCCCCGCTTCACCGCAATGGATTGAACTTCGGATACCAATTGCTGCCGGGAAGCGACCGAGAGCTGTTGAATAAATGGAATTTGCATAGGCTTCTCATCAGGATAAAGCGTCGACTAAACCTCGGTTTTGCCATCGAGCTCAGCCACCGGCTGGGTCGGCAGGCGCAGCCGCGCCATAGTGTAGAGGTGGCGATAGCGGCCCTGGGCGAAGCTGGCGTAGGGGTGCTCGCCCTCGATTTTAAAACCAAACTTTTTATACAAGGCCACACCGCCTGGATTGTCGGTATAGACCTGTAATTCTAGACGTATAATATTTAGCCAGTTATCGCAAAGCTCCAGCGCGGCCTCCATCATGCGGCTGCCAACACCTTGCCCGTGATACTCCGGGTGGATGCCAATGGCCAAGTCGGCTATGTGCTTTTCGCGCTGCTTTTGCCTGGGTAAAATACCAAAGTGACCGATGGTGCGGCCATCCAGTTCGGCCACCAGCTGAATATTTTTTTCGCTGGGGCTGAGCAGGCCGCGCCAGTGCTGCTCGCTGCTGTAAGGCAATTGGCTAGTATTGGCGACCACCGCAGGGTCATCAAAAAAAGTGGTAATCGCACTGTAGTCGCTGTCTTTAATACGGCGGATAATTACATCACTGGCCATTTTGCTTCCTTACCGTGGCTTAAGACAGTGGCTCAAGTTTGGCGCCGGCTATCAGCCACTTGGTGCCCGCGTCATCAAATTTAAGTTGAATTTTATTGCCTTCAAAATGCAGCACCGTGCCCTCACCAAAAGTGGGGTGCAATACCCGCTGGCCCAGGCTTAAACCGGTGCCGGCGCCATCGTCCGATAGGCGCCCAGCGGTTTTGCCTAAGCGGGCACGGCTCTGAGCCGCCTCGCCGTAGTTGCTGCCGTAGCTGATCGGGCGGCTGATGCTGGTTTTTAGACGCACTTCTTCAATTAAGTCGTCGGGAATTTCTTTAACAAAGCGTGAGAGTTGGTTAAAGGTTTCCGAGCCGTACATGCGCCGGCTTTCGGCGTAGCAGATATACAGCTTTTGCATGGCCCGGGTAATGCCCACATAGCACAGGCGCCGCTCTTCTTCTAAGCGCCCCGGCTCTTCGGCGGACATACGATGGGGGAATAAACCCTCTTCCACCCCGGCCATAAACACCGTGGGGAACTCCAGGCCCTTGGCACTGTGCAAGGTCATTAACTGTACCGCATCTTCAAACTCATCGGCCTGGGCCTCGCCCGCATCCAGCGCGGCGCCGTCTAAAAATTCTTCCAGCGGCGATAGCTCGTCATTCTCCGGGGCGAAGGCGCGACAGGCATTGATCAGTTCCTGCAAGTTTTCCACCCGGGCCTGACCCTTCTCGCCCTTTTCTTTTTCGTGAAACTCTAATAAGCCGGTGCTGTTGACGGCGGCGCTGGCAATTTTATCCAGGCTCAGCTCATCGGTATGGGCATCAAGCTCATTAACCAGCTGTAAAAAACCATTGACCGAATTACCGGCGCGGGCGCTAAACACTTTGGCCTCTAGCATTTTTTCTGCAGCCTGCCACAGGGCACTGCCTTGCTCGCGGGCAAATAGGCGAATGCTATCGACGGTTTTGCTGCCGATGCCCCTTGTGGGGGTATTGATCACCCGCTCAAACGCTGCATCGTCGTTGCGGTTGATGATCAGGCGCAAATAGGCCAGGGCATTTTTAATCTCTAAACGCTCGTAGAAACGCTGGCCGCCGTAAATGCGATAGGGCACCTGCTCGCGCAGCAACGCTTCTTCCAAAATACGCGACTGGGCATTGGAGCGATATAAAATAGCGCACTGATTTAGGGCTTTGCCCTGGCCATGCCAAGCCTCGATACGCTCGACAATAAAGCGGGCTTCGTCCTGCTCGTTAAAGCCGGCATAGAGAGAGATTTTTTCGCCGTCTTCACCGTCGGTGCGCAGGGTTTTACCCAAGCGGCCAAAATTATTTTCAATCACCGCGTTGGCGGCTTTTAGAATATTGCCGGTAGAGCGGTAGTTTTGCTCCAGACGAATGGTCTCTACCTGGCCAAAATCTTGGCTAAAGCGCTGAATATTTTCAATTTTGGCGCCGCGCCAACCGTAGATGGATTGGTCGTCATCGCCGACTGCGGTAATTGCGCAGCTCTGGCCTGCCAGCACCTGCAACCAGGCGTATTGAATGGTGTTGGTATCTTGAAACTCATCCACCAAAATAAACGGAAAGCGCTCTTGGTAATGGCGCAATAGGGCCGGCTGGTTTAGCCACAGCTCGTGGGCACGCAGCAATAACTCGCCAAAATCTACCATGCCGCCGCGCTGGCAGGCCTCTTCGTAGGCCCGGTAGATGCGCACCAGGGTTTCCCGGTGCATATCGCCGTGGGTTTGAATATAGTCCGGGCGCAGGCCCTCGTCTTTTTGCTGGTTGATAAACCACTGGCTCTGCTTGGCCGGCCAGCGATCTTCATCCAACTGCAGGCCCTGGCTGACCCGCTTAAGCAGGCGCAGCTGGTCATCGCTGTCGAGAATTTGAAAGTTCTGCGGCAGCTTGGCTTCGCGCCAATGACTTTTTAACAAGCGGTGGGCAATGCCGTGAAAGGTGCCCACCCACATGCCCCGGGGGTTGAGGCCCAGCAGTTCTTCGATGCGCCCGCGCATCTCCCGGGCCGCCTTATTGGTAAAGGTCACCGCCAAGATCGCGTAGGGGGAGACCCGCTCCACCTGGATAAGCCAGGCAATGCGGTGAACCAGTACCCGGGTTTTGCCCGAGCCGGCTCCGGCGAGGATTAATTGGTTACCCGGCGCGGCAGAGACCGCCTGGCGCTGGGCATCGTTTAGCTGATTTAAAAGGGGGGATACGTCCATGGCCCCAGTCTAACAGAATAGAGCCAGAGACTAGAACCAGCGCCGCACCTGTGTCAGATAATCCAGATAGGGTTGGCCAAACTTCTGCGCCAAGGCGCGCTCCTCCGGGCGAATCTGGAAGCGCTCCATATAGATAATAAACAGGGGCCAGCCCATCAGCGCCGCACCATTACCCAGGTATAAGCCCCAGGCTACCAAGGCCAAAAGCAGGGAGAGATACATGGGGTTGCGGGTAAAGCGATAGCTGCCCACCACCACCAGGTGCTTGCTGCGCTCGGGGTGCAGCGGGTCAAAGGTGGTATGGGCGCGGCGAAAGGCGCGCAGGGCATCCACCCCCAGGTACAAGCCCACAGCCAGGCAGGGCACAATAAGCCAGAGGCGGTAGGGCAGTTCAAACTGCCAATCGGGCCACCACTGGGCCAGGCCGTACATAATCGCGCCGCTTATTAGCATCACCAGCGGCGGCGGGATTTTGGTTTCTAAAAATTTCACAGCGGCTTCCTTGTTTTGTATTTTTATTATTTATAAGGCTTGTTGCCGGTGTAAGGTCAAGGCTCTGAGCGGTAGATAACCACGGTACCGGCCAGCTTATCGTGCCAGCCCTGTTTGCGCTGATCAAAGGCCACCCAGATCAAGCCCAGCAACAGGGGAATAGCGGACACATAATAGCCCAGGTAGCGGATCAGGCTCTGGGGCAGGGTTAGTTTGGCGTGGCTATTGGCGTCGACAATTACGGCTTTAAACAGCATCTTACCCGGAGTGGCCGACTTGGTCAGCCAAAAGGTCAGTATCGCCAGGGCCGGAAAAATATAGTTGATAAACCAGTACAGCCAGCCCTGGGCAGTCATTATAAAATTACCGCCGTATATCATTAACAGCAGGGGCACAATCACTGCCAGCAACACCAGGGAATCGACAACGAAGGTAATAAAGCGCACCCAAAAACCTACGTATTTAGTCTCGTCCATACTTGGGTACCTCTGTGCCCCCGTTGATGTTACATGACCCCCAGTTCTTGCAAACGCTCCTGCAAATAACTGCCGGCGGTGTATTTTTTCGACAATACCACCTCGGGACGCGGATGTAAAAACAGTGGCAGGGAAATGCGCGCGCGATCACTGGCGCCGCCACTGGGGTTGATTACCCGGTGGGTGGTGGAGGGGAAATAGTGGCCCGAGGCCTCTTGCAGCATATCGCCAATATTAATAATTAAATTGCCGAACTCACAGGGTACATCCATCCACTCATTGTCTTTGGTCAAAACCTGTAAGCCCGGCTCATTGGCGGCGGGTAAAATGGTCAACAGGTTGATATCCTCATGGGCGGCGGCGCGAATTGCGCCCGGCTCTTCATTGCCCTCAAAGGCCGGATAGTGCAGCACCCGCAGCAGGGTTTTTTCGCTGCCTTCAATCATATCGGTGAGCGGCTCACTGTAGCTCAGTTGGGCCGGGCTTTGTTGCTCTACCCAGGTCAGCAGCTGCTGGGCCAGCTGATTGGCCTGCTGGTAATAGCTTTGTATCTCGGCTTTGAGTGAATCGGGGCACTGGCCCCAGGGGTAGTAGTGAAAATACTCTTTAATATCCTTAACCGTCGCACCCTTGGCTACTTCGGAAATATTTTTAGGGAAGAAACCGTCCTGGGTTTCCATCTGGTAGTGGTATTGCTCTTTATCTTCCGACTCAAAAAACTGCTGCCAGTTGGCGTAGATGCTGTGCACCAGTGCCTTGGGTATAGGGTGGTTTTTTAATACCCCAAAGCCGGTGGCTTTCAGGGATTTTACAAACTGGGCCTTGGCATCCGGCGCCCGGTAGTCGACCGCTTCAATTACACTGCTCATCGCTGACTCAACTCTAGAAACTAAACCCCGCCATTATGCCAATAGCCAGAACAAAAAACTCGGGGGACAGATCAATTAGATTGACATATAGCCGAACATACCCAGCACAAAACCAAAGATGGCCCCCATTGGCGGGCCCCAAAATTTTTCCAACCGCGCCTGGGGCGCAATATCTTGGAAGATAGAGTAGAGAATACCGCCGGCGGCAAACAGCATCAGCCCGGCCAGGCCGGCCTCGGCCTCGCTTAAAAACCAGTAACCGCC
Organism: Cellvibrionaceae bacterium; assembly: GCA_025800435.1. Taxonomy (GTDB): domain Bacteria; phylum Pseudomonadota; class Gammaproteobacteria; order Pseudomonadales; family Cellvibrionaceae; genus Pseudoteredinibacter. Next base: position 6,325 of record JAOXRV010000857.1, read on the forward strand.
TAAGCCCGCCAGCGGCCCCAGCAGGGCGATCAAGCCAAATAGCTTGACCGTGCGCCAGCTGCCATTGGCCCCGCACTGCTGCAGCTCGCGGTAGGCGTTAAAGCCCTCGGGCAGGTTTTGCAGGGCGATCAGCAGGGCCAGTAGCAGTGCACTGTCGCTGCCGGCGGCCAGGGCCACCCCCAGGGCCATGGATTCAGGGATAAAGTCAGCCAGCATCGCCGCCAGCTGGCTGGCCTGGGTCGCTCGGCGCTGTAGCCAGATATCCAGCCCCATAAACCCCAAACCACCGGCAATAAACGCCGCACTGGCGCTGAGCACATTCAATTGTGCTGTGCCCTCGGGTACCAGCACAAAGCTTACCGCCGCCAGCAAGGCACCACCGCCAAAGGCGATTACCCCATGGCGGAACTCTTCGTCCAGCCAGTTGGGGTGTACCGCCTCGATTCGGGCGATGGCCGCCCCCAGAGGCATGGCCAGGCCTGCCAACAAGGTTAAGGAGACAATATATAACTCAGACATGAGACTATTACTTAATTCTAAAGATATGGTTTAAATCGAAATAATTTACACATAAATATGAGTTTTTGAGCAAAATTAATCATTCATAAGCGTGATTTTATACAATAACGTCCATTGACCTTGCGAAGTCATTGGGGGCCAACTAACTTCCCTATATATACTTTAATTTACCCGTTTACGCCCAGCGAGCACAGCCCAACCATGCCCAGCGATGAACCCATTCTCCTGCGCACCCTGCAAATTAACCCCGATTTTCGCTACAAAAGCAAAATGACCGCGGCGCTATTGGCGGCACTTGCCGGTGCCATTGGTATGCACCGCTTTTATCTGGGCCAGCGCCGCGGCTTTTACTACCTGCTGCTATGCTGGACGCTGGTTCCCTATTTGCTTGCCCTGGTCGAGGCCCTGTGGTTTTTGGGGCGCGACCAAGAGCAGTGGAATGAGGCCCACAACCAGGGCATTAGCGCCGGCCGCGAAGCTGGCATATTAACCATTAGTGTCACCTTTGTGCTGCTGCTAAGCCCCCTGCTCGCCGCTGCGGTGGCCTTACCCACCCTGGCTCTGCCCGCCTACCGCGACCACATTGCCAGGGCCGAGGTGGATGCCGCCTACCAGAGCAGCGGCCCGGTGCTGCACGCGGTGGGCGCGTATTTTAAAGAATACAAAAAGTTACCTAATCTGGCCGAGGCACTGGCAGTAGATGTACTGGGGGAAGATTCGCCACTGCAAGAGCCCCTGTCGATCAAAACCGGTGAGCTGATTATTCCGGTCGAGCTAAAGCAACAGCCTCTGGGCAATATTCACCTAAAGCCGCTAAACGCCAGCGGCGAGCTTATCTGGCGCTGCTACAGCCCCCAAATACCCGAGGCCCAACTGCCGCGGGGCTGCTACCACTACCCAGCGCAAGCGACACCCTAGGGCACCTCTTAATAACTCGGTGGCGCTTAGTCTGAAACCGGCTTTTGTAGAAAAATTACAAATTTCTGCTGTATTTACTACATTTCTTGGCTAATATTCCCCAAATTAAGCGGGCCGCTAAGGCTAAGGCCCCTTTAGGCCGTTATATAGACAAATATCGCCATTACAGCAGGAAGATAGCCCGTGAAGCCCGCCGAACTAACCCAGCGTATTTCCGATGCCCTCGATGAAATGCGTAAATCCGAGCGCAAGGTTGCCGAATACGTACTCAGCCACCCCAACGATATTATCCATATGCGTATCGTCGACCTGGCCGCAAAATCCGAGGTCAGCGAGCCCACCGTGGTGCGCTTTTGCCGGGCAGTTAATTGTGATGGCTTCCAGGAGTTTAAACTGCAACTGGCCCAGCAACTGGCCTCCAGTCCCAGCTTTGGCCAAATTGCCGTCACCGAAACCGACGCAGTAGAAGAGTTTACCCAGAAGGTGTTCGACTCCACCGTCGACACCCTATTACAGGTGCGCGATCGCCTCAACCCGGAGCTGCTCGACCAGGCGGTCACCGCCCTGTGCGCCGCCAACCGGGTGGAGTTCTACGGCTTTGGGGCCTCTGGCGCCGTGGCCGCCGATGCCCAGCACAAGTTCTTCCGGCTGCAGCTGGCCACCGCCGCCCACTCGGATCACCATATCCAAAATATGTCGGCCATGAGCATGCAGCCTGGCGATGTGGTGGTGGCCATCTCCCAGAGCGGCCGCACCAAAGCACTGCTGCACTCCATGGAGATGGTCAAAACCATGGGCGGCATCGTTATCGGCCTGGCCCCCAGCGGTACCCCGGTGATTAAAAACGCCAGTATTCCGATCGAAGTGGACGTGGAAGAAGATATTGAGATCTACACCCCGCTGTCCTCGCGCATCGCCCACTTGGTGATTATCGATGTGCTCGCCATCGGCGTGGCCCAGCGCAAGGGGCCGCAGCTGCACGACCACCTGTTTAAACTGAAACAGGGGCTGCGCTCGCTGCGGATTCAGCCTGAGGATAACCGCAAGTAGTGGGCTCAGCCACAAGCTCCTTGCATTTAGCCTTCGCAGGGACGTTGCTGTAATCTTATTGTCGAGGTTTGCAGAGACTCCAAATCGCTCATATTCACCTCGTCGGCGATTGGCATAATTCGCAGCCAGTGGCGACTGCCGTAGCGGGGCACTACTTCCACCGCCAGGGATTTTTCGCGCAGCTCTTGCAGGCGCCGCTCGGCCTTGCGCTCATCGCTGAATAAACCAAAGGAGATTTTACCGCGGTTGTGGCCACGGGGTATTTGAAACAGGTCTTTTACCCCACTGGCCTGTAGTTGCTTGATGTCGGCCATACTGTTGTCGGCGCTCTCGGACAACACCATATACTGCTGCTGCTCGCGCTCGGTGGGTGCGGCCACAATACCCGCCAGCTGTTCCACCTCGGCGAGCATGGCATTGGCCTCGGACGATTTGCGAAATGGCCCCAGGTAATAGCAAATATTGTTATCATCGAGATTGCTACCCTGGGTAGCCGCCTCGCTGGACAGCTCAAGTTCCTCTGGTTTGCTGGGGCGTTTAGCGCTGGTTTCGCTAACCGTAACCGGCGCCTCTGCTGCGGCCAGCACAGAGACTACTTTCGGCTCTGGCTCTGGCTCTGGCTCTGGCTCTGGCTCTGGCTCTGGCTCTGGCTCTGGCTTGACGCTAACCGGCTCGGGCACTCTGGCTTTAGCTTGCGGGGATAAAAAGCTGATGGTTTCGCGCGGCGTTTTGCCGGCCTGAAGGTCATCACTAAAACTCAGACGACAGCGCACCCCCGCGGGAATCGCGTGATTGGGGTTGGCCAGCTGTAGGCGCACACCAAAGGTCGAGCTGGGGGCATCGGCGACCCGGTCAATCAAATTCACCACCGCTCGGTGAACGGGGGCGTAGTTTTCGGCACTAATTCCCAGCTGGGCCTGCTGGCCAATTTTTATCTTACCCATCAGCTCAAGCGGCAACTTCGTTTGCACATACAAAGGGTCCAGCTGGGCGATACGCGCTATTGGGTTTTTATTGATAAATTCACCCTGCGATTTATAACGCTCCAACACCACCCCAGTAATCGGGCTGTAAATGGTTTTGCGCGCCAGCACCGCCTTGGCCTGCTGGTATTCCAGTTGGGCCAGCTCGCGGTTTTCTTTTTCCAGTTGCAAACGCAGCTGGGCCGCTTTTAAATCAGTTGCGACCTGATCCAGGATCTGATCGGCGTTGAGCAATAGGGTATAGCGTTTTTGGGTGCGCCGGCCGTACTCGGACATCAGCTGGTGTAGCTCTAACGCCTCGCGCGATTCGGCCTTGCGCCGCAGCAGATCTAAAGAGCGTTCTTCCACACTCGATTCCAAGCGCGCCACCACATCGCCTTTGCTGACTTCCTCGCCCCGCTCAAGCGTGACCTCAGTCAATATTCCGGGTACGGAGCTGCTCACATCGCTCGTTAAGCTCGGCTCCAATAGGCACTCAAACTCTTCCGCCCCACTTAATCCCTGGGCCTGACTCAGACTGCTGGCGATAATGACAAATAATAAACTGCTGCGACAAAAGCTTTTGTTTGGCATAACACAGGTCTTATAAACTAAAGAACGGATTGACGATAAGTTGATAAATCAAACAGTAGGACAATATAGCTATTTTAGCTGACAGAAGGTAGTCATTTGTGATGGATGTTAGGACAGCGTTATCAGATATTGCTATTACCCCCTGTGTGGTCGCCACTGAAAGGCCGGCGGTATTTGCCACACTCTGGGGAAAACTGTTTTGACAAAAGCCGATGGCACCGCCGACTTATCGTTATCGGGGCAGATGTGGTAGGCACAAGTAATAGGGCGCAAGTAATCGATAGGTGATCAAGCAGCTAAAGATCACGCTCGCTGCGAGCTTGAGGGGTAGGCGTGCTTTCGCAGCAATGCAAACACCCAGAACCGCTGATTAAAATAAATTGTCTTGGTTAATCAGCTTGCTACCGGCGGGCATCTGCACAATATCTCCATCGCTGCCAACCCGGTAGGGCCCGGAATAAATATCGCCGACCCCTTCGGTAAACACTTCCTCCAGCGAGGCCAGTGGCAGTGGCGGAACAATATGGTTGAACAGCAAAAACCCCACCTGGGCTTTTTCGGCAATGGTCGCCGCTTCTTGCGGGGTGCTGTGGTAATCGACGATATCGCGGCTGATCTTGGCAATATTCTTGCGCCCGTGAGCCTCGGCGCTGCGCTCAAGAATTTTCATCAACTTGGGCTGCAAGGCCTCGTGCACCAGTAGGTCCACACCCTGGGCAAACTCCACCAGGCGATTATTTTTGGAAGTATCGCCGCTGATCACCAGACTGCGGCCCTGGTAGTCAAAGCGATAGGCCACGGCCTTGTTGACCGGGTGGTGCAACATCGGCATGGATTGAATCACCACCCCGTCTTTTTCATACACGGTAATAGCAGTACCGTCCTCGGGCAATTTAAACTCTTCACTGCTGCCGCCGGGGCCACTGCCCGGTGCAATACGCTGGCCGCTGCTGTCGATGCGGTAGACCGAATCGCGCGAGTAGGCCTTATTAAAGCCCGCCACCACGCCGGACAAGCCCTCTGGCCCAATCACCCGCAGCGGGGTCTGGTGGCTGCCGGTAATCCAGCGCTGCAACATTAGCTCGCCCAGGCCGTCGATATGATCCGAATGGTAGTGAGTCAGCAGCACCGCCTCGATATCGCCCTGGGGCAGGCGCAGGCGGTTAAGCACCCCCGAGGCGCCGGAGCCGGAATCCACAATAAACAGCCGGCCACCGGCGATCACCGCCGAACAGGGGCCAGAGCGCTTGGGGTCGGGGAAGGGGGAGCCGGCGCCGCACAATACTAAATGCAGGCCGTCGGGCAGCTCGGCCAGTAGATTACTGGCCAGGGTGCGATCGATGGAGCGTTCCACCAGCCACAGGGACAGGGGGATTCGAAAATAATAGGTGGCACTCGCGGCAATACCCAGCACGAGCACCGTAGAGAGTAAAACACGCATTGTAAGACCCGTTGGGCACTAGGCCCTATTTTTTAATGCTGGTCATAATTCGACCATAAGCAGCCGTGACAGTTTCCCGGCCGTAGATAATCAATTTTGACAATACATTAAATGAAAACTGGGTTATTTGACAAATAAAGGTTTGCGGGGGAAACAACGCCTACCGATAAAGCCCTTTAGAACACCGCCTGGTGCTGGCTGGGCATTTCCAACTCGGGTCGCTGGGTAAGTTCGGTTTTTTTGCCGTTAAAACGGTCAAACAGCTGGCGATGGGCGGCCAGCGAACAGTCGTCCTGGCGATTGGCGTAATCGCGAATCCAATCGCGCAGCATCGGCAGGTTTTTATCTTGCGCCTGGGGGCTAGAGTACTTGTGGGGCTCAAACGGGCGCATGTCGGCATTTTCTAAACAGTGATCAACCGGTACATTGAGGAAAATCAGCTCATTGGCCTCTTCACTGATTAAACCGGCCAGGTCGGTATAACAGCCCTCGATCACCCAGGCCTGGTGGTTTTTGACAAAGCCGGTGATCAAATCCATCGATTCATCCAGGGGCATGCGCTTAGGGGGTAGCTGGGGCAACCAGGCGACTGTGTCCAAATCCAGGTAAGCCAAACGTTCACTGGCGGCCAGGTAGTGGGCCAGGGTAGATTTCCCCGCGGCGGAATTCCCTATAATTAAAACTTTGCGCATACCCTATCTCCTGGTTCCTGGCATCTTGCTTTGCAGCCGTTTCGGGGGCGGGAGTATAACGAAGGAATTGTGACGCTTTTGTGTCACGATTCCCATTGGCTAACACATTTGTCGCCTTAGGTTACCTCTGAATCGCTCGATGCTGCTCAGCCATCGAGTTCAGAGCTACCCTTAGTACACCCTTTGCGGCAAGATCTAAATGACCGCCCCTATGCGACCGCGGATTATCCAATAGATTCCAAAAGCTTTGGCGAGAATTGGCCCTTGTATTCACCGCCTGCGTCTGCTGTTATCGTGAGCGACTCGCGCGGGCAATACACTTATCCAACTGGTTGGCAAAGGCCTGCTTTTCTTTTTGCCCCAGTGGCGGCGGCCCACCGCTTTGTACGCCACTGGCGCGCATGGTGTCCATAAAATCGCGCATATTTAAACGCGCCCGAATATTGGCCTTACTGTAGAGCTCGCCCCGAGGGTTGAGGGCCTGGCCACCTTTGTCGATCACTTCGGCGGCCAGGGGTATATCCGCTGTAATCACCAAATCACCGGCGGCACAAGCTTTAACAATTTCATTATCGGCCACATCGAAACCACTGCTGACCTGAATACTTTTTAAAAACGGTGAAGGCGGTACAGACAAGTGATGGTTGGCAATAAACGTGGTCATTATCTCGGCCCGCCGCGCAGCCCGATACAAGATCTCTTTAATCACCACCGGACAGGCATCGCCGTCTACCCAAATATTCATTCACACACCATTACCCATATACTATTTTAGCGCCACCGGTTAGCGCGTGTGTAGGCCACACTCGCGGTTGGCCAGGGCCTTGGTGGGGTCGTAGTAGTTTTCTTCGTTGGGCAAATTATACTCGGCCAAATACTCGGCCATTTGCTCATCGCTAAAGTGGAAGAAAGGCGCCACTTTAATCACCCCGTCGTTGCCCTGGGTGACGATATCCATAGACTGGCGAAAGGCGGTCTGGCTTTTGCGAATATTGGTAAACCACAACTCGGGCTGGTATTCGGCCATAGCCCGTTGAAAAGGCTCAAGCTTAAACTGCTGGGTAAACTCGGCGTGGGTCGGCTCATCCACCATGGGAATACCGCCCATGGCCGCATCCCGGCGCGCGGCGCTGACCTTGGGGGTAAATACATCAATATTAAGTTCAAATTGCTCGATTAAGCGCTCGGCAAACAGATAGGTGGCCTTGAGCGCATAGCCGGAGTCGATCCAGATTACCTGGGCTTTAGGGTCTTGGCTGCAAACCGCGTGAAGAATAGTGGCTTCATTGGGGCCAAAATTGGTGGTCAGAATGGCCTTTTTACCCAGGCCCAGGGCCCAGGCCACAATCTCGGCTGGGCCGGCATTGGCCAGCTCTTGGTTGACTGCCTCTACGTTCATTGTTTCTCTATCCAATAGGCTAAAAAGAGCGCCATGGTAAACCACCGGCCGGGCGCGGCAAAATGCCCATTCACCATAAGCGGCTGGCTTTTAGCTATAAGCACTGCACATATTTAATACACCGCGCTAGTTTACCCGCCCAAATCTGCTAGACTGCGGCTTTTCCTATAAAACCCACTTGCTCACGGCTTAGCGGAATCATGGCCAGTTTATACCAGACAAATAATGGATCTATTTGCCACCTACTGCCCCACCACACCTTCGGCCGGCGGGCGGATAAGGTGGACACCCACCTAAGCGACCCTCAGGTGTCAAAAATACACGCCTCGATCGAGTGGGATGGGCGCGACTGGCTGCTTAAAGACCTAAGCCTTAATGGCGTTTGGCTGGATGGCGAAAAGATTACCGCCCAACAAGCCTACCCGCTAAAACCCGGCCAGCTGATTCAATTTGTCAGCCCCGAGTTGCGCTTTAAAGTGCAAGACCTGAGCCCACCGGGCAGCTATCTGGTGCCCGGCGATTCCGGCCAGCCGATTGTGGCGCTGCAAAAACTCCACCTGCTGCCCGATGAAGACAGCCCACTAGCGGCCTTGCAATTGTGCAACGACAGCCACCAGTGGCAACTGGATATCTTTGCCGATGAGGGCGAGCCCATTAATTTACAGCACGGCCAGATTATCGAGCTGGGCGATCGACACTGGACCTTACAACTGAGTGAGAATACCACCTCGCCCACCTTGGTAATGGATAAAGACCAGGCCCTGGATAATTATTGCTTTGTGTTTAACACCAGCGCCGATGAAGAAAACACCGGCCTAAGCCTGAGCAAAGGCCAAAAGCAAGTGGACCTGGGCGATCGCAGCCACCACTATGTGCTGCTGCACCTTGCGCGACAGCGCGGCGCCGACAATGCCGAGGGTTTGAACGAGTTTGACCAGGGCTGGGTAGACAATAGCCTGTTGGTTAAAGAGCTGGGAATGGAGCTGGCGCATATCAATATTCAACTCTATCGCCTGCGCAAGCAGCTTACCGATACCATGCCCGACCTGACTGGCATCAGTAAAATGGTAGAGCGAAAACGCGGCAAGCTGCGCTTTGGTAAGGCCGCGTTTCGCATTTATAAAAGCGGCCAGCTGGAAGTGGAAAAAACCAGTGCTTAGTGCCCTAGCGGCCTAGGGTAACAATAAGCTGGCGGCGGGTATGGCTTGGTAGTCGCTGGCCCCGGGCGCTTTAACATCCAACTGAAGAGCAATACTGCCATAGGTTTGGTAGTAGCGCAGATCCAATTTGGCGGGGCCGGCAGGCAGCTCGATGGTGCCCTCGGCAAAGCGCGAGCCCTTGGGCTCTGGCTCATGGGCCAAGCGCTGGCCATTGACATAAACCGCGCCGCCATCGTCCACTTTTATGCGAAACGTATAAGTGCCCTTGAGCGGGGCAATAAACTGGCTTTGAAAGCGCACCCCAAAATACTCTTTGGGGTAGGGCAATAAGCCCAGGCTAAAATCACCAATGGTAAACTTGGCCAGCGGCTCAAGCACGGCAAAGTCGGGCAGCGTGTTCCAGTTACCGGCAAACAATTCGGCGCTGACGCCATTATTGGGCAGTAACAAATCATTGCCGTAAATGCGGCTGCGGTGCTCACCCAGGCGCGATTCCGCTTCAATTCGCTGGGGTAACTCAAGCTCAAACGGGCCGCGGTAGGGCAACCACTTACCCATCGTTAAACCCTCGCTCAAGCGATAAAAAATGTTAGCCTCGGGGTGGTCAACGGTCAGGCTAATTTGTTTAGGCCGCGACGCCGCCTGATACACAGCCGGTCGCGGTAATCGCTCGGTGCGGCTGCCGGCGCTGGCTTTGACCAAGGCAGGATTAAGCAGCGATTTACAGATCATGTGCACCGGTATGGCAACGCCCATCGCGTCCAAGCTGGTGCAAGCCGTATCGTAAATATGCACCGGCGCCTGAATGCGCTTGCCGCCGCGTGTGCGCGGGCCGCTGATAATCATCGGCACTTCTTGCTCGTCGACCGTGTAACCGCCGTGCTGGGTAGCTTTGCCACCGTGGTCGGCCGTTATTATTACGGTGTCTTCGTCGCTCAGCTCGGTAATAATTTCGCCGATCGCAGTATCGACCCTAGTGATCGACTGTAGGTATTCGGCTGAGTCTACGCCAAAGGTGTGCAGGGCGTGATCAACCATATCAAACTGTACAAACAGCAATGCCGGCGATTGCTTTAATGCCGCAGCAGCCGCGCGCCCGGTTTTTTTGGTAACTTCGATTTCGGCGGCCATTTTTTCGGCTGCATTATCGCCGCTTGCGGCAAAATACTGTTTGCTCATTGGCGCGGTGCCGAGTAAATAATCAAACTCTGACCAGCCGTAAATGGCGCTTCTCGGGCGCTTGGGGTAAGCGTTTGCAGCGTAATCCATTATCGTCAAAAAACCCCCAATTTGATTGCTTACCGTCGGCGGAATAGGTGATTTGCCTGGGCGCCAGGCATTGTCCAGCACGCCGTGCTGCTCTGGCCCAAGACCGCTTAGTAACGACGCCCAGTTGGGGCCACTGGAGGTTTTAAATACCACCCTGGCATTGTCGCTAAACCAACCCTGGCTGAGCAGTTTATTCATCACCGGCGTGTCGGCGCGATCAAAGCCCGAGGCACCCATGCCATCGACACCAATCACTACCACGCTCGGCTGCGCCGCAACTACGCTGGCCGCCAGTATGCTAGCCAAACCAATCAAATGCTTTAGCCTTCGCTTTAACATTGTTAGTCTCCTATAAATTGTTTGCTTCTTTATAAAAAGGCCCCATAGTGCCACTGAGCACTATGGGGCAAAAACTTCCCTGATCGGAGGACTTACAAATCGGGAAGCGGGCCGGCACTAACGGCCCTAGCACTACATAGCAATACCTTAGATAGCAATAATTTAGAAAGTCGCGCGCAAACCTAACCAGTAGCGACTGCCGTTGTACTCAACGTCACGCACGCGGGTTTTATTCACCTGGTACATCATCAGGCGTTCATTGGTCAGGTTATTGCCTTCCAAGGTCAGGGTCAGGTTGTCAGTGATATCGTAGCTCAAGCTGATATCAATGTTTTCACTGGCTTCAACCAATTCTGGCTGACCAAAACCACCGAAGGCGGCGCTGAGGTAATCGGAACGCTTGGTGTAAGAAATGCGACCGTGCAGGCGACCGCGATCGTAAAATACAATCAGCGATTGAGCTTGGTCGGACAGGCCCTCTACCGAGAATACCGTGTTGGACAGATTGGGATCGAACTCGGCCTCACTGTCGATCAGGGTCAGGTTGGCCTGCACACCGAAGCCCTTGAGAAAACCCTGGTCAAAACTGTGCAGGGCGGCAAATTCCCAACCGTCGATGGCGGCATCGTTACCGTTGCGAGGACGGGTTGTCTCAAAGGTAACGGGCTTGCCATCGGCACCGATAAAGTCTTCGTTTTGAGTCACGCTGGAAACAAACGAGGACAGGTCTTTTCTAAACACCGCCGCCGACAGCGAGGTAGACTCACTGGGGTACCACTCCAGCGACATATCGTATTGCTTGCCGCGATAGGGCTGTAGATTGGGGTTACCCGCAGAGGCCAGCAACAGTCGGTCGAAGTTGATGGAGGTCGACAAATCGGTCAGGGTTGGACGGGTCAATACCTCGGCCGCCGCTGCACGCAGAACCAGTTCATCGCTCAGGTCAAAGCGGATATTGGCGCTGAATAAGGTATCGTCGTAGTCGTTGTCGATGGCGGTAACGGCACCGGCTTCGATATCCAACAGTGGGTCGGTATTGTTGCCGGCGGCATTGCCAAACGGCGGGGTATAGCCACGGAAAATATTGGTAACACCGGTTGAGGTCACTTCAGTTTCGACATGGCGAACACCGATATTGGCCCGCCAGGGAATATCACCCAGATCACCTTCAAAGTTAGCTTGGATAAAGAAGGCACTGGTGTCTTCTTCAACCTTAAAGCCCATACCGGGGCGCAACACTGGGGTGTACTGATCACCCTCTTGCAGGCTTTCCAGATACGCCACATAGGCCGGTACATTAAAGTCTGGCAGTAGCCGTGGGTAATCGCCTGGCTCTTCGGACAGGAAGTCAGACTCATTGATGGGGCTGTAGAAAATCTCATCGGGAATATCGCTGATATAACCGCTGTTGGCACCTGGGTTAGAGCCGCGCTTAACCTGCTGCTGCTTGGTGCGGCTGGACATGGCAAAACCGGCCTGTAGCGATTTCAATGGGCCAGCTTCTAGCAACCAATCCAGATCCAACTTCAGCTCGTCGATATCATCTTCGATAGTGGTTTCACGCACATCGGTATAGTGGGTGCGGAACAGCGAAGGGTCCAGCTCTTGGTTGTTGGTAAAGGTTAGCGACGGTGGTGCACCGGCGTTCCAGGTGTAGGTTGAGCTACCGCCATTAAAGCCGGTTACCGCATTGTAAAAACGGTTGCCGTCGCCGTCGAGCTTGGCGCTGGAGATGGAGTAATCGGCGTTAACGGTGAAGGTATCGCTAAAGTCATAGCTGACATCAAAACCCAACAAGTAGCTATCGGTAAAGCGTGGCTCGATGCGCTTAACCGCATCGACCCGCTGGCCAATCACATTGCCATCCAGGGGGCCAAAGGGGGTGCGGCCATGAGAGGTCACCGACAGAATGGTATTCTCGGAGTTGGGCACCGAACCCAGTGGGTGGGCGTAGGTCAAGCTATCGCCGTCGACTTGATAGGTGTTAGCGCGAAAGCCATCGTAAATGGGTACATAGATACCGGCTTGGGTTTCGGTAGCTTCATAGCGGGAGAACAAACCGTCCACATTGATCGACAGTTCATCGCTGGGCTCAAATTGTAGCGCGGTGCCAAAACCGATGCGCTTGCGCTCACCTTCGCGGCGAGAAAATCGCTGGCTGTCTGGGCGCCACATATCGCGGATGGCATCAAACTGAGGGTCGGCGCCGTAGGTATTTTCCAACGCAGCTGGGTGATAGGCATCGCTGCGGTATTCTTCGTCTTTGTATGCAAAAGACAGTAGCGCGCCGGCTTTACCATCCATAAAAGTATTGCTGACCACACCGGAGAACTCGGGCGACTGGTTGTCACCGAGATCGGCAAACTGCTGCTTAACCGAGGCCGCGGCTTTAAAGCCATCGTAATCCAGTGGGCGGGCGGTGCGAATATTAACGGTGGCTCCGATTGAGCCCTCGGTCATACTGGCGGTGGGCGATTTAATGACATCGGCGCCGGAGATTAGCTCCGATGGCAGTACATCAAAATTGAATTCACGCCCGGCGGCATCACTGGCCATCAGTCGGCCGTTGATGGTGACGGCGTTGTATTCGGGGCCGAGGCCACGTACCGACAGGCGCTGGCCAATACCACGGCTGCGGGTGATGGCAACACCGGTGACCCGCTGCAGCGACTCGGCGACGTTGGCATCGGGGAATTTACCCAGGTCTTCGGCGGCGATGCCGTCAACCACAAAATCCGCTTCGCGCTTTTGCGCCACTGCGGTTTCCAAGCTGTGGCGCACACCCATCACAACCACTTCTTCCAGTATCTTCGAATCATCAGCTACGGCCACTGATGAAATAGCGCCAGTTATCAATGCGATAGCTTGCGCCAGTAAACTTTTTTGGGTTTTCACAGTTACTGCCCCTTGTTGATTTCTCTCTACTTGTTTCTTTGTCGAAACAGTGACAACACCTTTTTTAGAAAGGGTGCCAACAAGGTTGCTGTGGGCGAGCATTTTTTCGAGTGCTATGGGCACGCTATAGCGACCTTGTACGACACCGGCTTTCCGGTTTTTTACAAGGTCATAGGGAAACAAAACTAAAATGTCTGCCTGGGTCGACAGCTCGTTTAGCGAATCCGCCAGTGCCTGGGCAGGGATATTTAAATCGTACACCCGCCTGTCATCGGCGTGGGCGCTTGCGCATAACAAACACAGGCTTAACAGCAGTGCTATGCAGCTTTTGCTCCAGCGCCAGCAGTGATCCGCTAATCGAGATAAGCGGCTCACCATGACCTCGTGCAGGGTATAACTATCGAATAGAAAAAATCCGCCAGTGGAAATAAATAATTTTTTATTTTCCGCGCGGTTTGATCTGTACATGATGTTCACTCAAGTAGCTGACTTCCACGTCAAAGCCGGCTTCCAGGGCATCGAACAGCGCTTCGGTTTTACCTACCCGAAACTGTCCACCCACGGGTATTTGTTTTAGCGCTGGGTCTGCTATTTCGATAGTCAGGGGGGCGTAGCGAGTAATTTCCTCAACTACCTGTTCCAGTGCTTCACCGCGAAAGATCAACTTGCCCTGTACCCAGGACAGCCGCTGCTCAATTTCTTTGGCATCGTAATTAATTGGGGCCGGCACCTCGCTGGGGCCAGCATCAGCAGTGTGCTGAGCGGGTATCTCGACGCTTTGGCCAGCCTGCAAACGCAGCAGCGGTGCATTCGCGGTGGGCTCGGCAGGGCCGGTATTTACAGCCGAGTTGCGGCTGGGCGCTGCTGCCGAGGCCGGCGGTTCTTTTTCGCGCAGGTCGACAATGCCCTCGGATACCGTCACTTTTAAATCGCTATTGCTCCACTGCACGGCGAAGGCGGTGCCCACCGCCTTAACAATTTTACTGCCTGCCGTCACTTCAAATGGGCGCGCTGGGTCGTGCTCAACATCAAAGTGAGCCTCGCCTTGATTGAGCGTGATAAAGCGGCCCTGGGGGCTGTAATTCACTTGCAACTGGGTGTTGGTGTTCAGATAAATAATTGAGCCATCGGCCAGGGTGCGCGATGCCTGCTCGCCAATCGCAGTGGAGTAGATTTGCTGTTGCGGCGCGGGCTTAAACAGCGCCTCGCCGTAGTAATGAAATAACAGCCCCGTTACTAACAGGGTGTAGAGCGGCAGCGCGAGTTGGGGCCGACGCAGGGGCGTAAACAGGGCCAACAATACTTGCAGCATCAGCGCAAAGGGCGCAAGCAGCCACACCGCTGCGCGCTCAAACGTGCTACGGACTACACTTGGCTGCTGCTGAGGTAGAACCAGTGCCGAAAGCAGATCCATGGCCGCCCAGTTATTGGCCATCTGCTCAAGCACTTCGCGGTGTGCGGGGCTCTGCGCCAGCCAGGCGTGCAGCTCCCGAATATCGGCGGCGCTGGGGGGGCGATCAGCTTCAAATTTAACAATCCAAAGGCTGGCCTCTTCCTCGATTTTACCTCTGTCTGGAAACTCTATTACGTTACTCATTAACCCCTGTTCTTCGCGGTATTTGGGCCTGCCTGGCGCCGCTGCCTTCTTGGCCGCTGCCTTCTTGATAGCGCAGTGTCATGGTGGCGCTGCAATCCCGCACCCCCTTGGCCAGATGCTTTTCAACTGTGCTCACCGACAGGTTTAAGCGCTTGGCGATCTCTTTGTGGGGCATACCGTAAACCTTTTTCATCAATACCACGCGCCTGCACTGAGGGGGCAAACTGGCGACGGCTTCACAGTAAATGCCCAGCTTTTGCTGAGCCATTACATTGCTTTCTAGGTTTTCACCCTCTAGTAAGACTTCCGAGTCCTCAAAATCCTCTATATAGTCGGTAATTTTTCTGGATTTTTTACTAAATTCGCTCAGCATCAAGTTTTTGGCTACCCGAAACAGGTAGGCCTTGGGCTCGCTGATCTCCTTGCCCTGCTCTGCCTGGTAGGCGCGCAGGAATGTCTCCTGGGAGACATCTTCGATCTCATCACTGCTGACCATATAACGGGAGATAAAGCTGCGCAGGGAAGCCTGGTTATTAAAGAAGGCCTCGATAATACCGCTGCGGCGAGGCTCGACCCCGGCCTTCGGTTTTTCGCGCTTGCTTGAACCCGCCATTTTTTTCGACTTCAAAAACTTCACCCGTAGCAATGGTAGCAACTGGAATATACCAAGCTAGCAGAGGTTTATTAAAAACGTGTGACAGGGCGGTGATGGCTTAATGACAGAGGGGGCCGCTACGCGGCCCAGTTGCGCTGGCTGGAAAAGCGGTTGCTTAAATAATCCATTTGATCTCCGCGAATGCGGTGGGCCTGCAAATAAAAATGCTCAAAGATATTGGGCCGAAAGGGCACCGCCAATAACTTCATGCCAGCCTGTTCGGGGGTGCGGCAGGCTTTACTGTGGTTACAAAAGGCACAGGCGGTAATCACATTTTCCCAGCAGTCGCGGCCGCCTTGGCCCTTGGGCACAATATGATCCCGGGTTAATGCCGCTACTGCAAAAAAGCCGCCACAATACATGCACTGGTGATTGTCGCGTCGAAACAGTAAACGATTGCTCAGCGCTGGGGTATAACGTTCATTGCGGCAGCGACCCTTGGTGGCGATAATGGCAGGTATCTCCACCGATGACTGTACACCGCTGTAGTTCCAGCCACCACGCAGGGTTTTAACCCGATCACCCAGGCTCCAACTGACTAGGTCTTTGCTGATTAACACCGCTGCCTCTTCATGGCTGAGCCAATCCAGGGGCAATCCCTGTTGTGATAAGCGTAAAATAGGCATTAGTCTACTCCTTCGCTTTAACTACACTATCCTTTCTTATGGTTACAGTAAAATAACAGATCCCAGCAGGCCGCTGTTTACATTTAGTTGTTGCTGAGAATCGCAACATTATCCAATTCCGGATCGTGTTCCATAATAACCTCCATTAAAATTACCATTTAATTGATACTGTATTTCAGCCGGGCAATATAAACTGGGCTCGGTGACCGCCCGCTTAACAAATGCTCAGGGCGCACCAAAAACGTACAGCGCCAAGGCGCGATCCGCTGTGAATGCCGACCGCTTTTATCGTCACACTCCGGATGAACTCCCGTGCACGTGGGATCAGCCTTTAGCTATTGCCAGGACCGCTGCAGAAATATTGCTTTACGCGCCAAAATGCTTGATCTGAATCATGGCGAAAGTTTTTTTATCAAATTAGAAAATAAATTATTGTTGCCTAAGGCGACAGTGGGCCGGCCGTTTAGGGTATTTTTTTATGGGCTCACTTGGGGTTTTTATTACAGTAATTCCACCAAACATACTCAATAAATACTTATATAACAAAGAGTTAACTACGCCAGCCAAAAACCCGCAAACAATAAATCACTACTATAATAACTAACTTTCATATAACACTCCTTTATAACCCAACCCTTATAGTCACCATAACTAGCACTTAAGCATTAAGTTGCCTAGCCGATAATTTCGTTAACAGTGATTCACACAATCTATTTGGTTCAGAAATGCCGTTGGAGGGACCCATGATTAAAGCAAACAATAATGAAGTTGTGCTTGGCGATGAAGACTTGATCGTTAGCAAAACCGATCTCAAAGGCCGTATTACCTATATCAACCGCACCTTTATGAGTATTTCAGGTTTTCCTGAAAAGGCGCTGATTGGCCATCAACACAATGTTATTCGCCACCCCGATATGCCGCGCGGGGTGTTCCACAAAATGTGGCAAGAGCTAAAGTCTGAACAGGAGTTTTTTGGCTATGTTAAAAACCTCTGTGCGGACGGCTCTTACTATTGGGTGTTCGCCAATGTTACCCCCGATTTTGACCAACAAGGTACCTTGCGCGGTTATTATTCCGTGCGCCGCAAGCCCAACCCCAGTGCCGTCAGCCTGATAAAAGATCTCTACCAAAAAATGCGCAGTGAAGAAAACAGTGGCGACCGGAAAACCGCGCCGTTGCGCTCTTGGGCCATTATCGACGAGTACCTAAAGCAACACAATGTAAGCTACAACCGCTTTATGATTGAATCGGATGACACCAAGGAGGCATGCTAATGAACACTACTGGTAAAGGCGTAAGTGCTAATATCCCACTGTTAAAAACCAAAGCCAGAGTTTTTTTGTGGGGCCTATTTGTGATGATCTTGCTAAACAACGCAGCGCTTGTTTTATTCGCGCAAGCCCCGGTATGGGTTTTATCGGTACCGGCGGCAGCACTAGTTTTTGTGTATTTTTGCGATCGCCTAGTGGGCCAGGTATTTGAGGTAATGAAGCGGGTTCACGAAACCATTAAAACCTCAAACAACGGCGGTTTTCACGAACGTATTGTAAACACGGTTGGCATGGGCGAGCTGGGCATGATCGCCTGGGAGCTGAACGATCTACTGGATTACATTGAATCTTATTTTAAAGAGGTTAACAGTTGCTTTAGTTATGTGGCCAAGGGCTCATATGAACGTGTCGCTTTGTTTCGCGGCCTACCGGGTCAGTTGCGCAATTCGCTCTATTCCATTAACGACTCTATCGACAAAATGAAGGACGGTATGGATTTACTGGCCGCCAATGAGCTTAACTCTGAGCTGCACAACTTAAATACCATAAACCTAATTAACAATTTAAAGATCAGCCAGAACGATCTGGATTTAATTAACAAAGAAGTGCAGGCAGTAGAAAAAATTGCTGTGCAAAGTGGCCTCGCCGCCGAAGAAAGCAATCAACAAGTTGGGCATATGTCAAGCAAGCTGGCCAGCATTAATTCCAGCATTCAAGAAGTGGCCAATGTGGTTGGACAATTGGGGCAGGACAGTAAGCAGGTGTCTGAATCCCTGTCGATCATTACCGAAATTGCCGAGCAAACCAGCTTATTAGCATTAAACGCGGCGATTGAGGCTGCCCGCGCTGGCGAGCAGGGCCGCGGCTTTGCGGTGGTTGCAGAAGAGGTGAAAAGCCTTTCCAATCGCACCAAGGAATCGGCCTCTAAGGTTAGCGGGGTTATCGCTAACTTTAGCCAACGAGTTAATGAAATGGTGGCCAAGGCCCAATCTTCCAGCGAGGCTGCCGCTACCATTAGCGAACAGGTAGAGGTGTTTAAATGCCGCTTTCATGAGTTTTCTGATTCGGCCGACAAAACCAGCCGCTATGTGGTTAGCGCCAAAGACCTGACCTTCGCCGCACTGATGAAGCTCGACCATGTCATATTAAAGCAAAATACTTATCTAGCCTTAGACGATAGCGCCGATCGCAGTGAAGAGCTTGAGCAAGTCGCGGTGCAGCACACCGACTGCCGCCTCGGCCAGTGGTATTACCAGAGCGAAGGCTCGGAGCAATACAGCAACTACAGCAACTTTAAAGGTATCGAGCAGCCCCACCAGCAGATGCATGAGGCAATTCATACCGCAATCAGCTATCGGGACTTGAACTGGCGCAACGACAAGCAAGTTCGCGCCGATATCATCGGCGAAATGCAAACCGTCGAAGAGGCCAGTAAGCTGTTCTTACACCGTATTGAACAGTTAATGATAGAGAAAACCCAAGCCAATATGCAGCTTGCATAAGCCCGGCCCGCTGACTTGTATATAAGACTAAAGGCGGCTAAATTAGCCCCTTTAGTTCTCTTGTTATGTTATGCGGGCCACTATGAAAAAACGACTGCTTGTAAGCCATATAGTTAGCAGCTGCCTACTGGGGGCATACGCCAATGCCGACACCACCACCCTGCGGGTGGCCAGCTTTAATGTCAGCATGGAGGCGGGCAACTACCAGCAACCGGCAGACTCAAGCGTAAATGCCGATGGCTTGCGACAGGCACTCAGCACAGCCCAGCACCCACAGATTCGCAATATCGCCGAGATTATCCAGACGGTGCGGCCGGACATTCTACTGCTGAATGAGTTCGACTATATTGCCGACCCTAAGCAGGGCTTGGAGCGCTTCCTTAAGGCCTACCTAAAGGTTGCGCAAAACCAGCAGCAAGCCATCGATTACCCCTATTATTATCTGGCGCCAGTCAATACCGGGGTGGCGACGCCGCTGCCAGCACAAAACACCCGTTTAAGCCATTACGGCTACGGTAAGTTTGCCGGCCAGTATGGTATGGCGGTGTTATCTAAGTACCCGATTGAGCTTGCCGAGGTGCGCAGCTTTCGTCATTTCCTCTGGCAAGATATGCCCAATAACCTGATGCCGGTCGACGACAAGGGCAATAGTTGGTACTCACAAGACGAACGTAAAATCATGCGCTTATCGTCAAAGTCTCACTGGGATTTACCGATCCAAGTTGGTGCCACCACCCTACACCTGCTGGCCAGCCACCCAACCCCACCGGTGTTCGACGGCCCCGAGGACCGCAACGGTCGGCGCAACCACGATGAGATTCGTTTCTGGCGCGATTATATCGATGCTAAACCTGACAGCTACCACTACGACGACCGTGGTGGCAAAGGCGGCTTGGCTGGTGGCGCGGCCTTTATTATTGCCGGCGACCTCAACGCCAGCCCGGT
>JAOXRV010000863.1 GCA_025800435.1 Cellvibrionaceae bacterium
CCAAAGCCAAAGCCAAAGCCAAAGCCAAAGCCAAAGCCAAAGCCAAAATAAGACCTCAAACTACCGTTTAAACAAAGCGGTAATTATCGCTAAACACGCCCCTCGATACCCCTACCAAGAGCTGCAGAGAGGCCAGGAAGGCTGGGTTACCATGAGTGTTGTGGTCGACCCGCAAGGCCAGGTTCGCGATCCGATTGTGGTTAACTCCAGCGGCGGCCGCGGCTTTGAAACCGCAGCCTTGGCTGCGGTAAAAAAATTCAAGTATCAGCCCGCCACCTTAAACGGCGAAGCCATCGAAAGCGCCGACAATCGAGTTAAGATAAGTTTTGCCATTGAACGGCACAGACCCACAGCCACTCGCAAATTTCACAAACTGTACCGATCAGCGCGCAGTAGTTTAAACGCAGGCAAGCTCGAAAAGGCCGCCAAAACGCTGGCCAAAATGCGCGACGAATACGCCAATAACCAATATGAACTCGCCCACCTTGCGGTGCTGGAATCCAATTATTACCACCAGACCAAGGCCCATGGCAAACGTCTGCAATCGCTCAAGCGAGTGGTTACATACTATAAAAACCAGCTCTCTAAAGAAGCCTACATTGGCGCACTAACCGAGCTTTACAAGGCCCAGGCTGCGCTCAACCGGATTAGGGGTTTACTCGCCACCGCCACCCTGATCGAGTCTTACACCGCCGAACAGCCAGACCTGCAAAGCCTACTTAAACACCGCGACCAAGTGCTCGAAGTCCTAGCCCAGCATCCCTATATTGACACCCCGGCCGAGATCAATTCAGACAGGCCCTGGCAGCACGGCCTGTATTACAAAACCTTTGGCTTTACGGTCAGCTCGGGCAAGCTGCACAAAATAGAGTTGCGCTGCGACAAGAAGATCAGGCGTTTTGCAATCACAAAAGACCAGCAGAGCTGGCAAATTCCAGCCAGTTGGGGAGATTGCGATCTGTTCACCTGGGGTACTCAAGGCACAAAATTTAACTTGGTAGAAAAACGTCAGGATGAGCCAAAAGACTGAATTTCACCAAGTGCAGCGCCAACTGCCCCGTATCTGATCGACAGCTTAATTAACTGCCTCTAGAATCGGCACAGCAATGTCAACAAAGGAGCTGTGCTGTGATTAAACCCTATTTTTCCATCGTCATCTCGCTTGTTTTACTGGCGCCGCTAAACCCAGCACTGGCGAGCGATGCTGAGATCTCAGACTACCGCTACAACAAGGCCAAGCTCGTTAAACAAGTAAAGCCCACCTACCCACAAATGGAGCTCAAACAATTTCGAGAGGGCTGGGTTAGATACAGTGTGATTGTGGATGAGCAGGGCAATGTACAGCAGCCTATTTTACTTCATTCCAGTGGCAACAAGGCCTTCCAACGCCGGGCCGAGGCGGCTATCAAGAAATTTAAATACCAACCGGCCACCCTCAACGGCAAGGCTGTAGAGTCTAGCGACAACCAAGTGCATATAAGCTTTAACCTTGTAAACCCAATCAAGAGAGCCAATAGCCGATTTTATCGACACTTCAAGCGCGCAAAAAACCTGATAAAAGACCAGGCGCTAGAGCAAGCACGCAAAAAAATCGAAACACTCGAAGACAAGCACACCTTTAATCGCTATGAGCAGGCTTTCTTGGCCTTGCTAAAATCCCATTACCACGCTTCTCTCGGCGACCCCGAAATGCAATTACACTATTTGCGTCGGGCAACACTCTACCAAAAAGACAGCTTACCCAGGAATACATATGCCAATGCCCTGGCCATTAAGTATCAGTTAGAGGTTGAACGCCAGAGCTATCGCGATGCCTTTGAAACAGCGGCACTACTGGAGGGACAGCGACGCAAAAGCGCCGACCACCAACAGGTGTTAGCGCACCGCGATAAATTGCGCCGTGCACTGAAAAAGCAGCCATCGTTTAGCTTTGATGGCAGTATTAAAAATGAGCACCCTTGGCATCACAGTCTAATGCGCAAACAATTTAGCCTTGCCAGCAGCGAGGGAAAGTTGAAGTCTTTAGAAATACGCTGTGACAATAAAATACGAAGGTTTGAGCTAGACAATAATGCCAAGACATGGAACATCCCCGCCAACTGGGGCAGTTGCGATATTTTTGTCTGGGGTGACACGGGCAGTAAATTTTATATTACCGAGGCCCTGTCAGCAGAACAAAGTAATGCAATTTAAATAATTTATTTGACTACACTCAATAGGAGGACGAGCATTTTCAAACAGGGACGTTAAATGAAATTACCGGTCTATTTTTGCCTAGCCATGCTATTGCTCGTGGGTAATAGTATGTGCTTGGCAGGTCTAAACATATCACCCCACCGTTACGATCAAGCCCAATTATTGCACCTGCCCAAACCCCATTATCCGCCCAAGGCCCGGCGCGAGGGGCGCGAAGGCTGGGTGATTTTAAGTCTAGTGGGCGATTCACAGGGCAACCCCAAAAACCCAATTGTTATCGATACCGTTGGCAGCAAGCAATTTGCCAGCCGCGCCCTTGCCGCCGCTCGCCAAGCCAAATTTAAGCCAGCCCAACTCAATGGCAAAACCGTTAGCGCCAGCAATGTTCGTGTGCGCGTTGATTTCGCTCTTACACGGCCGGGTTTTAAACGGGCCGGGGTCAGCAAAGTGTTTAATCAACACTACCGCCGCGCCGAACGCTTTCTAAAAAGCCGTAACCTAAGCAAAGCCACTAGGGCGATTCAACATTTGGAACAAACCTATACACGCAACAATAGCGAGCAACTGTGGCTATCACTGCTAAAGGCGCGCCTTTTTTTCTACCGAGGGCACGCCAATGGCCAAATACAACAATTACAACGCAGCCTGGCGCTCCCCGCTGTTGAATTCTCCAAACAACTGCACCAAAAAATACTGGCCGACCTATACCGCGCCCAAATTGCTAACGATGAAATTGCCGAGGCCCTGCTAAGCGCAGAAGCCATTGCCCAACAACCTCAGCCCAATGCAGAACTGCAACATATACTGCAGCACCGCCAGCAACTATTACAACGCCTAGAGCGGCTGCCTGAACTCGGCAGCCAGGGGCAAATCCTGGGGCAACATCCCTGGCGTCAGCGGCTGCTACGACGCAGCTTTAGTTTTAATATTCACTATGGCAAGCTCGACTCGCTGGAGCTGCGCTGCCGCCACAAGCAGCGCCGCTTCAGTATCGATTCAGCCCAGCAACAATGGCAATTGCCCCACAAGTGGTCGGCCTGCACCCTCTATGTTTGGGGGCAAACAGGCAGCCAGTTTGAACTGGTGCAGCACGCCAGTAAATCGCTAATTCCCCTTAAATCCCCTATACTCGTCGCCGACTTGAATAACAACAGCCATAATAATCATGAGCAACTATATTCTTTACGGCGCCCCCGCCTCTTATTACACCGGCAAAGTGCGGGCCTATCTCAGCTATAAACATATCCCCTATTGCGAGCAGATATCCTCGATGGGAGTCTATAAAAAAATTATTCTGCCCAAAACCGGCGTCGGTATGATTCCGGTAGTAAAAACTCCCGAGGATGAATACTGGCAAGACAGCAGTTTAATTATCGATCAGTTTGAGCAGCGCTTTGGTGACCGCCCCGTCACCCCCAGCAGCCCCAAACAAGCGATGGCCTCACTGTTGTTTGAGCTGATCGGGGACGAGTGGATGCGACTGCCGGCCATGCACTATCGCTGGAATTTTCCCGAGCACAACTTAAAGTTTATTAAGAGCCAGTTTGGCGCCAGTGTCGCCCCCAGCATGCCGGGTTTTATCCAGCGCTGGCTGGGCAAAAAAGTGGTGGATCGGTTCTCGGGCTACGTCGGCCCCCTGGGCATTAACCCCACCACCATCCCCGCTATCGAGCAGTGGTACAAAGAGTTATTGAGCCAGCTCGACCAGCATTTTGGGCAGCAGCCGTTTTTACTCGGCAGCAAACCCTGTCTCGGCGACTTTGGCTTGTTTGGCCCACTTTACGCCCACCTGTATCGAGACCCCTACCCCGGCCAACAGATGCGCAAACTGGCCCCCAATGTCGTCGCCTGGGTTGAGCGCTTATTGGACGCCGGCAGTATTGCCGGTGCGTTCTTAGGGGGCGATCAAGTGCCTTCAAGCCTAGAGCCAATTCTAAGCCGTATGTTCAGCGATTTTTGGCCCAGTTTAATCAGCAGCGCCGAGCGCCTGGAGCAATGGGCTAATGAAAACCCGGGCAAAACAAAGCCACCGCGACTGCTCGGCATGCACCCTCTGCGGCTGGGTGATGTTGTCAGCGAGCAAATGTGTTTGAGCTATAGCCAGTGGATGTTACAGCGCAACCAGGATTACTATCAGAGTCTCGCGGGTGATCAGCGCGCCGAGGTCGATGCCTGGCTAGGCCAGCTGGGTGGCCTGGAGGCCATGCAATACCAAGCACCCAGGCGAGTTGGATTAAAGGATTACCGCATTCAACTCGTCGCTAAGTGACTTAAGAATCATCCGCCACAATCTGAACACGAACTCGGCCGACTACGTCATTCCCGCGAAGACGTGCTACTAACAAGTTTCATGCGTGCTGCTTGGATAAACAGTGGCTTCGACCCCGAGCCTTGTGGTGGGTAAGGGGTTCTGGGGGACGCATAAACCCATCCCTGGGGCTCTCGTCCGCCATCCCTGGCTCCCAAGCCCCCAGAACC
>JAOXRV010000007.1 GCA_025800435.1 Cellvibrionaceae bacterium
TTATTTGCTCGGCCGTGGCACGTTTGAGCAGTTGCAACTGCGCAGCGGGTGGCAGGCGATAAAAAGCAGTGTCAATTCTACCGGTATCCAATACCCAGGTTTCTAAGATTTCGC
The DNA here is from genome assembly GCA_025800435.1 of Cellvibrionaceae bacterium. Classification (GTDB taxonomy): domain Bacteria; phylum Pseudomonadota; class Gammaproteobacteria; order Pseudomonadales; family Cellvibrionaceae; genus Pseudoteredinibacter. Next base: position 115 of record JAOXRV010000007.1, read on the forward strand.
TATCTTGTTTTAAGGCCCCGCTAATAATGGCCAGCAAAGCGCGGCGACGGTCGTGGGCCAGGCTTTTATTTTTTTCAAAATCGGCGCTGCGCTCGGCGGCGGTTTTATCTTCGCCCCACAACAGATACGCCAGTGGCAGATAGCCCAAGATTGCCTCGCTGTGATCCGTCAACACATGCACATCTCGCAGGCTATCTATATCGAGCTTTAAATTTTCGTCGTGCACTATGCCGGCGAATGGGTAGAGATCGAAGCTGTCCACATAGCCAGGTGCAATAGGCCAGGGGTCGACCGCCAGCCATATGCTTTTCTGCTGGGGAAACAGCTCAGGATAGAGTTCAGGCAAAAACGAAATCCACCCAGCGCGCTGTAATGCCAGGTATGCAGCGGTCCATTGCTCGCGCAACACGATAAGTGGCTCTGGGCCGGGCTTATCATCACTTAAAAAAACCTTGGTGTGTTGCAGTACGCCCTGTAAACCCAATTTGGCAGCGCCCACTTGTTTGCGTGCGCTTAACCAGCTGGCTGTGGCGGCCTGGCGAAATTGGCGTTCAAGCTCTGGGTCAAGCTGAGTGCTCGGCTCACTCGGAGCGCTGCTTAGCACCGCTGCCGTGCGCTCTTCACAGCCGAGCAGGCATAGGGCCGTTAGCGCCAACAAACACAGTGTCAGTTTTTTCGTCGCTCGCTTAGTCATAGGGTTAGCGCAGGCTGATAATAGGCATTCCATTGGCTTGGGCATAGGCGCGCAGGGTATCATCGGGGTCTACCGCAACCGGATTGTCCACAACTTTTAGCAGGGGCAGGTCGTTGTGGGAGTCCGAGTAGAAAAACGCACCGCCGAGATCTCCGCCGTGTTGCGCCAACCACTGCTGCAAACGGCTAACCTTGCCCTGCTGGAAGGTCGGCGTGCCAATTACCTCGCCAGTAATATAACCGTCGACCACTTCCAACTCGGGCGCCAGCAGCACCTCTACCCCCAGCGCTTTGGCGATAGGGGCGGTAATAGTGCTATTGGTGGCGGTAATAATCATCAGCTGGTGGCCTTGGCTGCGATGCTCGGCCAGCAGTTCGCGGCCCTTCTCTAGTATCACCGGTTCAATTTTCGCCGCCATAAATTGCTGGTGCAGACTGTCCAATTGCGCCTGGCTATAGCGCTTTAAGGGCTCGGCCACAAACGCCAGATAGGCATAGATATCCAGATCGCCGCGAACATAGTCCTGGTAGAAACGCTCATTGCCCTCGCTATAGCTCTCTTCATCGACCAGGCCCTGCTCAATAATAAACTGGCCCCATAGATAGTCGCTGTCATCGCCGAGTAGAGTGTTATCGAGATCGAAAATTGCCAGTGGCATCTGTTACTTCCTTAAAGCCCAAAACGGGTATTGTAGGTGAATTAGACCTGGCGCGCTCGCAATATTCCATCGCCTGTGGCCCTGCTGTCAAACTTATGAAACAATTACGTAAAAATAGGGTGGTTACCAAGGTGCGCCCTAAGACTTAGGTGCCCTAGAGTACCTAAGCAGTATATTGTCACCACCCAAATTAATAACAGCTTACAGAGTCGGCGCCACACTTTTCGCTCGAATAATGAGCCAAGCTAAGGCCCCACGTAAGCCAAGCAGGAGCAAGCCATGATCGATGCCGATGGCTTTCGTCCCAATGTTGGGATCATCATATGCAACAACAAAGGCCAGGTTTTATGGGCCCGCCGCATTGGCGGCCAGGATGCCTGGCAGTTCCCCCAGGGCGGGATTGACGACAACGAAACCCCCGAGCAAGCACTCTATCGAGAGCTTTATGAAGAGGTAGGCCTCGGCAAGCAGGATGTTCAGATCCTTGCGGTTACCCGGGGCTGGCTGCGCTACCGGCTGCCAAAGCGCCTGGTGCGACGCCATTCCAATCCGCTCTGTATCGGCCAGAAGCAAAAGTGGTTTTTACTGCGCATGCTGTGCGAAGACGAGAAGGTGTGCCTTAACAAGATTGGCAGTGCCGAGTTTGATCACTGGCAGTGGGTAAACTACTGGTACCCCATCGGCAAGGTCATCTCCTTTAAGCAAGAGGTTTACCGCCGCGCCCTAAAAGAACTCTCGCCCCGGCACAGCCTATTGGAAACCAACGGTAGGTGAAGCCCCACCACAAGGCTCTGCAGCTAGGTGAGCCTTAAGATAGTGCTGGCAGATATTGTCATGGCCAAATCTCAGCAGCTAGAGGTTCTG
>JAOXRV010000015.1 GCA_025800435.1 Cellvibrionaceae bacterium
AACTATTGGCCGTTAGCACAGGGGGCATTCAAATTAAGTTAGCCAATATTCTGCTGGTTTTTTGAACAACCCAAATTGCTCGTGCCCTATATTTACCTTAGTCCGAAATTCTGACAGATGCCTAAGATATTGCTAATAAGCTAATAATAGTAGAGGCATTTTAAAAACGTCTAGTTTTTGGCGCAGCAAACACCATCATTAAGACAATTTACCTAAAAAAACCATGCTAACTATATGATCATTAACCCATTTTGAGTAGCTGCAATATCAACAAAACAGCACTTACGACCTAGAATCTATTAGGTTCTCGGGAGGGTGACACCGCGCTGGCCCTGGTATTTGCCACCTCGGTCTTTATAGGAGGTATCACACACCTCGTCAGACTCAAAAAACAACATTTGCGCCACACCTTCGTTGGCGTAAATTTTGGCCGGCAGTGGCGTGGTATTGGAAAACTCAAGGGTCACATGGCCCTCCCACTCTGGCTCTAATGGGGTGACGTTGACAATAATGCCACAGCGGGCATAGGTGGATTTGCCCAAGCATACGGTCAGCACATTGCGGGGAATGCGAAAGTACTCCACCGTGCGCGCCAGGGCAAAGGAGTTGGGAGGAATAATGCAGACATCGCTTTTAATATCCACAAAGCTGTTTTCGTCAAAATTTTTGGGGTCGACAATGGTGGAGTGGACATTGGTAAAGATCTTAAACTCATCGGCACAGCGCACATCGTAGCCGTAACTGGAAGTGCCGTATGAAACTAAACGCTGGCCCTGATTGTCGTAGCGCACCTGCTCGGCCTCAAACGGCTCAATCATTTGCTGCTCTGCGGCCATGCGGCGCATCCATTTATCGGATTTGATGGACATAGTCTTGCCTCTAATCAATCAGGGTTAAAAAAACAGGGGCCAGCCCCAGAAAGGCAGGCATGATATAGTTTTTTCGCTGTAGATGTAAGCAAACTGCCCGCTTTTAGCCTCAGTCTTGACTAAAGACAAGCTCCGGCCCGGCGCCGCGCTCAAGCGCTTGAACCCACAGCCGCGCCGCCAACTTAATGGCCGCTTCTTTATAGGCCAGGGCCAGGGCAGAATCCGGTGATTTCACCACGGTGGGCAAGCCGCTGTCCACATCTGCGCGCACCTGGCTGTCCAGGGGCATACTGGCCAACAACGCTACCCCGTAATCAAGCGCCAAGCGCTGGCCACCGCCCTCACCAAATATGGCTTCTTCGTGGCCGCAGTTCGAGCAGATATGACGGGCCATATTCTCCACCACCCCCAGTACGGGCACCTGTACCTTTTGAAACATTTCGATGCCTTTAACCGCATCCAGCAGGGCAATAGACTGAGGTGTGGTCACAATAACCGCACCACTTAAGGGCACCTTCTGGGACAGGGTCAGCTGAATATCACCGGTGCCCGGGGGCATGTCGATCAATAAATAATCCAACTGCGGCCAGGCCGTTTGGGTGAGCAGCTGCTGCAGGGCGCCGGCGGCCATAGGGCCACGCCAGACCATCGGGGTTTTATCGGTCACCAGATTGCCCATGGAAATCATCGCCAGGCCGACTTTTTCGATGGGGTACATCTGCTTTTCGGTTTTTATGCGCGGGCGCTCACCCTCCACCCCCAGCATATGGGTGAGGCTGGGGCCGTAGATATCCGCATCCAAGACCCCCACCTTGGCACCCTGGCTGGCCAGGGCCAGGGCCAGGTTGACAGTGCTACTGGATTTGCCCACCCCACCCTTGCCCGAGGCAATAGCCACCACATTGGCGACCTGCTCCAGACCCGGCACAGTGGCACTCATGCCATTGGGGGCAAGCCAACTGAGCTGGGGCTTCAATTCGGCCAGCTCACCCTTATTGGCCAGTTCATCAAAGGCCTGCTGCAATTGCTGTTCAATGGCCCAGCGATAGCTGTCGATGGGGTAGGCAAATTGCAAGTCCAGGCTTAGCAGCGAGCCATTGATGGCAAATTTTTGCAGGCAACCAAGCCCCAACAAATCCCGCTGCAATACAGGGTCTTTTACCCGGCTTAACAAATCTTCTACTAGGGCTTGTTGCTCGGCACTCATAATCGGCTTCCAGGGTTGATTTACTCAGCCTCTATTATGGGGCCAAACACACCGAAACCAAGCTGGCCCGCGCCATAAGCTTATGCAAAAATCAAAGCACCGCTTACTACTTAGGGCTGGGCAAGGGTGCTATAATCCGCGGGTTTTGGCCAAGCCTGATTAGAGAACAAGCGAGTTTTACCCCATGACCGAGCGTCGCAAAATTTTAGTTACCAGCGCCCTACCCTATGCCAACGGCCCCATTCACCTGGGTCATCTGGTGGAATATATTCAAACGGATATCTGGGTACGCTTTCAAAAACTGCGCGGCCACCAGTGCCACTATGTCTGCGCCGACGACGCCCACGGCACCGCCATTATGCTCAAGGCCGAGCAAAACGGTATCAGCCCAGAACAGCAAATCGCCAATGTCAAAGCCGAGCACGAGCGCGACTTTGCCGGTTTTCACGTCGGCTTTGATCATTACGGCTCCACCCACAGCGACGAAAACCGCCACTACTCCGAATTGATTTATAGCCGCCTACAGGCCAATGGCCATATTGCCAGCCGCACTATTACCCAGGCTTTTGACCCGGAAAAACAACTGTTTTTGGCCGACCGTTATATCAAGGGTACTTGCCCCAAATGTAAGGCCGAAGACCAATACGGCGATAACTGCGAGGTGTGCTCGGCCACCTATTCGCCGACTGAGTTAATCAACCCCAAGTCGGCCATCTCTGGGGCTACCCCAATTGCCAAAGAATCGGAGCACTTTTTCTTTAAGCTGCCTGAATTTACCGACTTCTTAAAAGACTGGACCCGCAGCGGCACCCTGCAAGCCGAAGTAGCCAATAAACTGGCCGAGTGGCTAGACAGCGGTTTACAAGAGTGGGATATCTCCCGCGATGCACCCTACTTTGGCTTTGAGATTCCCGGCGCGCCGGGCAAATAC
>JAOXRV010000016.1 GCA_025800435.1 Cellvibrionaceae bacterium
GAATCTAACGGTTCTTCTTCTATGGCTTCGGTGTGTGGCTCCAGCCTGGCGCTGATGGATGCGGGCGTGCCTCTAAAAGCCCCTGTTGCCGGTATCGCCATGGGTCTGGTAAAAGAAGACAACGGCTTTGCGGTACTGACCGATATCCTCGGTGATGAAGATCACCTGGGTGATATGGACTTTAAAGTGGCCGGTACCTCTGCCGGTATTACCGCGCTGCAAATGGATATCAAGATCGAGGGTATCACCGAAGAGATTATGGATATTGCGCTGGAGCAAGCTCTGGCCGCACGTCTGCACATCTTAGGTGAGATGAACAAGGTTATCGCCAGCGCTCGCGAAGAAGTAAACGACAACGCGCCGCGCTTCGAAACCATCAAGATCGACCCCGATAAGATCCGTGACATCATCGGTAAAGGCGGCGCCACTATTCGTGCCTTAACCGAAGAGACCGGCGCCTCTATCGATATCGAAGACGACGGCACCGTGAAGATCTACAGCGACGATTCCAATTCGCTCAAGGCGGCCCTGGATAAAATCCAGGCGATCACCGCCGAGGCCGAGATCGGTGCTATCTACGAAGGTAAAGTCGTGCGTATTGTGGACTTTGGCGCCTTTGTTAACTTCCTGCCCGGCAAAGACGGTCTGGTGCATATCTCGCAAATCGCCGAAGAGCGTGTCAATGCTGTGACCGATTACCTTGAAGAGGGCCAGTTGGTTAAGGTTAAATGCCTGGATGTGGATCAGCGCGGCCGTATTAAGCTGTCCATTAAGGAAGCCAACGCTGAAGCTGGTGATGCCGAGGCCGAGTCCGCCGAGTAAACACTCGCCGCCGACTTAGCTCGCAACAAAAAACCCGCGCCCTGGCACTGACAGGGCGCGGGTTTTTTGCGTTCAGTATTCAACTCGGGGTCTATCGAACTAATAAGGCTCGCGCACAACTAATAGACAAATACAAAAATTATCCTTTGTATTGCCGTCGCAATAGCCGCCGTGCCTATGTAGTATACTAAGGCGTGTTCGAGTCGTATGGAGATGCCGAACCCCATTTGCAGGACCTGCCCGAGCAGGGTAAATTGGGGGCATATATTGTTAAATTAAAAAACGTAAGCTTAAACCCCTGCATTAATTTACAAGAAAAAATCGAGGAATTAATGGCACCACAGGGCTAAAGCTGTTTGAATTTTAGGGAATTCAGCATGGGTCCAAGGAAGTCTTTCGGTTGCTTGCTTATTGCCGCCAGCACCGTTATCGCAGTCAGTGCCAAGGCACAATCCACCTCAAGCGAGCAACAAGAGCAGCTCAAAATACCGCCGCGCGGCCAGGTCGATACGTTTTTGCCCAGCCAGCCGGCAGCGAAAGCCACCGAGCAGCCAGCTCAAACTCAGCCAACCCAAACCCAGCAAGCAGCGCAGCCGCAACAGCAGGATGGCGCCTTTTGCCTCAGTGGCGGCATCGTCAACGGCTATCGCTGTGGCCCCGGTGAGGCAGGTGATATAGCCGAGGGTAACACCCGCTATAGTATTCAACTGTTGCACAGTGGCCAGGCCCTGCCAGCGTTGCCACCGAGCTTATCGGTCTACCACCGCACGGCACTGGGTGATCAACGCAACTTTGTTTACCTGGGGGCGTTTACCGATCGCCAGCAGGCCTATGACACTATGCAGGCACTGGTGCGTAGCGAGGGCCTGGATACCCAGAGCTGGCGCCCGGCGCTGGTAAAGATCGACAAGAGTCAAACAGTGCCCGCGGTCAGCTTAGTCACCATGTACCAGTCGATGAGCTTTAGCCACTTGGCTGAGCCAGACCCCGCTGCGCAACGTGAAAAAAATAGTACCTATTGGCCTTTGTATTACACGGTGCAAATGGCGAGTTTTCGCCACCGCCAGGAGCGCCAGCAGTATATCGAGCGCCACCCTCATATCGATTTTATCTGCCGTACCCGCCGCAATGGTTTACATGTGGCCTACACCGGTGTCTACGCCAGTCGCGGTGAAGCATTGGAAACCATCGAGCGTCTCGCGGATCGGGGCTTCTACGGGTATCTGCTAAAGCTCCAGCACGAGGATATGTACGACTGCGGGGATGACAAGAAGGTGGTGATCTACTCCGACCCCAACACCCCCTGGGTGGGCACCCAGGAAGACAGCGATTACCCCCTAAGCGCCGATGATGTGCCCGCGGCCGAGGCGACAAAATTATCTAACCGGCGGGTTTCCGGCTTGGAGCAGCTGGCCAAGACCCAGCTCAATGACCGCTCTATTTCAATGGCCTTAATCGGCCAGGACACCACCAGCTTAGCGGCCAGTAATGAGCCCCAGCTCGTGGCCGGCAGCACGCTAAGGTCTAGCAGCCCTGAGCCGGAGGTAAGCAGCCCTGAGCCTGGGGTAAGCAGCCCTGAGCCTGAGATAAGCAGCCTTGAGTCTGGGGTAAGCAGCCCTGAGCCGGAGGTAAGCAGCCCTGAGCCTGGGGTAAACAGCCCAGAGCCTCGGGCAAGCAGCCCTGAGGCACAAGTAGGCCGCCCGGATGCAGTCGCCAGCCCAGAGCCAGTCGTAGCGGGGTCGGTGGCCGTAGCCGTGGCGGTACCGACCGAGCAGGCGGTGGTAGAGGGGACCGCCACAGAGGAATCTGTGGCAGAGGTGGTTGAAACACCAAGTTCTGAATCACCGCTCAGCGATAAGGCCGCTGGGGCCGAGGGTGTAGAACCGAGCGGGTCGGCGGCGCCCAGCGACGAGCACCCAGACCGGCTGGCCGATGCTTGGCTGGCGGGGCCACAAGATGTGTTTTACACCATTCAGATGGCAACCTTTAACGGTGAAATTCACGCCCTGCGTTTCGCTGGGGCCAACCGAGACCTGCGCCCCCTGTGTCGGGTGCGCGACAATGGTCAGCATGCGGTTTACACCGCCAAGTTTAAAAAATATCAGCCGGCTAAAAGGTATTTGATCCAGCGAGTCCGCGCTGTCGGTTTGGATGGCTATGTGGTAAAGCTTAGGGGCACGGCATTGCCCCCGTGTAATTTATAGCGTAGAGCCCCCCTAGGGTACCTAAGCAAAGCAGTGCTCGTCGGCGGGAAAGCGTCGGGCTTTGACATCGGCGGCGTATTTGTTGAGTGCGCCGGGAATATCCTTGGCCTCCACCAAAAAGTTCTTGGAAAACTTAGGTGGCTTGTCGGTCAGGCCCAAAATGTCGTTAATTACCAATACTTGGGCGTCGGTTTCACGGCCGGCACCAATGCCAATTACCGGCATAGATACCGCCTCGGTAATGCGTTTGGCCAAATCACTGGGTACACACTCCAGCACCAGCAGATCGGCGCCGGCTTCGTCTAATAAAACCGCATCGCGCAAAATCGTCTCTGCTTGCGCCTCGGTTTTGCCCTGTACCCGAAAGCCGCCGAGCTTATTGACTGACTGGGGCGTTAAGCCCAGGTGGGCGCACACGGGAATGCCGCGCTCGCCCAACATTTTAACGGTGGGGGCCAGCCACTCGCCGCCTTCAATTTTTACCATATGGGCGCCGGCCTGCATAATGCGGGTGGCGTTCTCCATCGCCTGCTCCGGGGTGGCGTAGGTCATAAAGGGCATATCGCCCATAATCAGGCTTTTGTCGTTGCCGCGCTTGACCGCCTCCACGTGGTAGATCATTTGTTCCATGGTTACTGGAATAGTGCTGTCATAGCCCAGTACCGTCATGCCCAGGCTGTCGCCTACCAGTAACACCTCAACCCCGCAGCGCTGGGCCATGGCGGCCATGGGGGCGTCGTATAGGGCTACGGTAATAAATTTTTCGCCCTCGGCTTTCATCTTGCGCAGCGAGGTCGTGGTAACCGGTTTGCTGAGTTTGCTCTGGGCTTCGTCGGTACTGGTGTACATGGGCAAATCCTCTATAGGGCCACGTTGGGGTTGTAATAGTGGCGGCCGGAACTGATGTTGTGCATATAATCCAGCAGCTGTTGGAAATGTTCTTCGTTATTGGCCAAATCCAAATCGGTGGTGTTTACCATCAATACTGGCGACGATTGATAGTAGTGAAAAAACTGGGTGTAGGCATCGTTGAGTTTTTGCAAATAACCGCGGCTGATACCGGCCTCATTGCCGCGCTTGGCAATGCGCTCTAGCAGTACTTCGGTGGGCGCTTGTAATACCACCACCAAGTCGGGCGTGGGGGCGTTAAAGCTCAAGTGTTCAAACACCTGCTGGTAAATTTTTAACTCGTCTTCATCCAGCACCACCTGGGCAAACACCTGATCGCGCTCGATCAAAAAGTCGCTTACGGTATAGCCTTGGAATAAATCATTTTGTTGCAAGCCCTGTAGCTGGCGAATACGCTCAAACAGAAAGAACAGCTGGGTCTGCAGGGCCATGGTTTTGGGGTCGGCGTAAAAGCGCTGTAAAAACGGGTTGCCCTCTTTGTTTTCCAGCACCAGCTGGTAGCCGAGGGTGTGGGCTAACTTTTGCGCAAACGCGCTCTTACCGACGCCGATGGGGCCTTCCACGGCAATAAAGCGCTGCCTGGGCGTGATCTGGGTGTCAATCACGGGCGGTCTCCCTCTAGTTTTTGCAGTCCTTCCCAGCCCTGTGTGGCGGCGGCCTGGGCGATGCTCTGGCCGTTTGGCAGCCGCAGCTCTGGGGCCAGTTGCAGCAGTGGTTGCAGCACAAAGTTGCGTTGGCCAAGCCCGGGGTGGGGCAGTTGTAGGCGTTCAGTTTGCAGCTCTAGCTGGCCGTACAATAACAGATCTAGGTCTACCGTGCGCGCGCCCCAACGCTTGTGGCGCTGGCGCCCCAGCTGGGTTTCAATGCTTTGCAGTAAGTCTAATAGGGGCAGGGGCTCAAGCTCGGTACGCAATTCGCAGACGGCGTTAAGGTAGTCGTCTTGGGGCTCATCGTCCAGCACCAGGGCGCGGCTCTGGTACCAACTGGAACGAGCGATCAGTCGGCACTCGGGATGCTGCCCCAGCAGCTCAAGGGCGCGTTCGAGATTGTCCCGCACCGGCCCGAGGTTGCCACCGAGACCGATAAAAGCCCGGTTCATTAATCGGTGCTCGGCCTGGGCTTATTGGGCTTGCGCCGCCGGCGTCGTGGCTTACTATTACCCTGGGGCAGTTTCCCGACCATTGCCAGGCGCTCTTCTTCATTGGCATTTTGATACTGGGTCCACCACTTGCCCAGCCCGCCAAGGTCTTCGCCGGCCTCTTCGCGCAACAGTAAAAAGTCATAGGCGGCGCGAAAGCGTGGGTGTTCCAGTAGGCGCTCGGCGCGCTTGCCGCCGCGCTGGGGCAGCCGCCCTTGCAGATCCCAGATTTCGCGCATGGTGATCAAAAAGCGCTTGGGAATGGCGGTGTGGCGCAGCTGGGCTTCAACCACCGCTTGGGCGGCCTTGTGCATGGCCGCCGCCGGGGGCTGGCCCTGTTGCTCGGCCAGGGCCCGCTGCAGTGGCGCCCACAGCAGTGCGGCCAGAATAAATGCCGGTGTTACCCGTTGCTCATTGGCCAGGCGGCGGTCGGTGTTATTCATTACCCGCTCGATCAGGCCCAGCTCTTGCGGCTTGCCCTCGGCCAGGCACTGTTCGCTGGCGGGAAATAGCTGACCCAGTAGCTGGTATTCACGCAGGCGCGCAAAGGTGGCGCTGGCATAACCGCTTAAGAATAGCTTTAGGCACTCATCGAACAGCCGTGCCGAGGCGATATTACTCAGCAGTGGTGCCAGTTCGGCAATGGGGGCGGCGGTACTGGGCTCTATTTCAAAATCGAGTTTGGCGGCAAAACGCACCGCGCGCAGTAGCCGTACCGGGTCTTCTTGGTAGCGGGTGCGAGGGTTGCCGATCATGCGCAGCTGGCGTGCCTCTAGATCTTGCAGGCCGCCGGTATAGTCGTGCAGGGTAAAGCCGTCGAGTGAGTAGTACAGGGCGTTGACGGTAAAGTCGCGGCGCAGGGCATCCGAGCGCAAATCGCCGTAGACGTTATCGCGCAGTAGCATGCCGTGCTCGGACTGGCGCGAGGCATTGCTGTCGGCGCTGGTGTCATGGCCGGCGCGGAAGGTGGTTACTTCGATAATCTCGCGGCCGATGCGCACGTGTACGATCTTAAAGCGGCGGCCGATAATACGGGCGCTGCGAAATAGCTTGCGCACCTGTTCCGGGGTCGCATCGGTGGCCACATCAAAGTCTTTGGGGGCCCCGCCCAGCAGGGTATCGCGCACCCCGCCGCCGACCAAATAGGCCTCAAACCCGGCCTCGTTCAGAATCTTCATTACCTTCAGGGCATTGCGCGACAACTGCCTGCGCGACACCGAGTGCTGATCCCTGGGCACCACCACCGCATGTTGTGGGTATTGGGGTTCTTGTTCGGAGGTAAATAGGCGGTTAAATGAATTGAAAACGCGTTTAAACATAAGGCTCGGGCTGGCCCGTATCTCGGCTTAGAGTGATTTAGCAAAGAGGTCTGAAAAGCCCCCCGCAATTTGGGGCAAGTGTACCACGCTTGAGCTATTAGTCCCATTTAACGGATAAGGCTTCGAAAGCAAAGAGGTGTTCACAACTATTGGGTAGGTGCTAAATAAGGGGTAGTTGTTGTTAGGGTGGCTTCGCTGCCGAGCCTTGTGGTGGGTAAGCCATTCTGGGGGACGCATAAATCCCTCCCTGGAGCTCTCGTCCGCCATCCATGGCTCCCAAGCCCCCAGAATGGCTTACCCACCACAAGGCTCTACAGTGTGCCGAATTAAAAATCAAAACCTCAGCCATAAACAATAAACGCTATAGCCAAGCGCAGCTTGATAAAGAGTGATTTAGCTGGAAAGCCTAGGAAAGCCTAGGAAAGCCGGCGAAGCCCAAGCGCAGCTTGCAAAAGCGGCGCGCACAATCCCAGAACGAAGCCTAGCCCAGTGGCCGACAAGGAGGGCAAAACATGGCAACGGAACTAGAGCGAAGGCACGATATCTTGGCAGGAGCCATGGCGCGAGCGGAGCGGCAAGCAGAGTCGCGCCTCTGCGCCGCCGCGCAGCGTGCGGGGTCACAAAAAAATCATGGATGATTTTTTGTGACAGTAGGTAAAGAGAAAGCAAAACGGGAAGGCCTAGGCCTTCCCGTTGAAGCAAGATAAAACAAATTGTTATTGTTTAACGGGGCTCATCCCTGCCCCAATTAGCAACTTGCTTGGCTGGCAAACCCTGTCCAGTGCAGTCAGTCAGTTTTACGCTGTTATTGTTATTTTTTGTTTTTGTTGTGCTTATTTTTTGAGGTTCGGCAGTAAACTCGCTGGGCCCTTGGGCCCGCTAGGTACTATCCCAAAAGTCATGCATTAACCATGCATATCAGTATTCGTTATTATTATTGTGCTTTGTAGTTTATTTTTATTATTTGTTGTTGTTATTTGCCGTAGATAAAAGCATTTAGTGTGCCAGTTTTTAAATTTACTTTAAAAACAACGGCTTATGATTTTTTCTTGCAAGTTTAGGCAAATGGGTCTACCCGTTTCCGTTACCGATGGTTCCGAAAGTTGTTACGTTAATCTGTAAAAGTAACACTTCTGACACGCTAATCGTCCTGCCTTGGCGCGGGATGAATGGTTGGATTTTGGCGACTCTTCAAGCCCATAAAATAGTATTAGAAGAGTAGTAGGAAAGTACTGGGCTCCCGCTGGGTATCGCCGGGTTCTTTAGAATACCCTAGGGGCTGGCCTGATTTGCCTTTTTACGGGGAATACCGAGACGCTGACGACGTTCCCACAGGCATTTGCGACTAACCCCTAATTTACGTGCCAGTTCGGTCTCGCTCATGGTGTCCTGGTGCTCCAGTACAAAACGCTGGAAGTAGTCTTCCAAAGACAGGTCTTCGTTTGGGTCTTGGGCCTTTAGCTTGCTAACACTGGCTTGTTCGTGCTCAGCGCCGCGGTTGCGGTCTTCAATCTCTACCAGGTCTAGGTCGATACCCAGCAGCTCGTGGTTAATCTCGGCCTCGTCCTCACACAGGATCACACTGCGTTGCATGGCGTTTTCCATCTCCCGCACATTACCGGGCCAGGTGTAGGTGGTAATTGCCTGAATGGCCTCGGGGGATAGGCGCAGCAGCGGCTTTTTCATCTGCTGGCAGTAGCGCTCTAGCATGTGTTCTGCCAGGGCCAGTACGTCTTTGCCGCGCTCGCGCAGGGGCGGCAGGCTCAGTTGTACCACATTGATACGAAAGTAGAGGTCCTGGCGAAACCGCCCCTCATCGCTGAGCTTACGCAGGTCCCGGTGGGTGGCAGCCACTAGGCGCACATCCACCTTATGGGATTCGATCGAGCCAATTGGCCGTACCTCGCCCTCTTGCAATACCCGCAACAGGCGGGCCTGGGCCTCCAGTGGCAGTTCGCCGATCTCGTCCAAGAACAGGGTGCCGCCATCGGCGGCGGCGACCAGGCCCTCGCGACGACTGTCGGCACCGGTGAAGGCGCCTTTTTCGTGGCCAAATAGCTCAGACTCAATCAGGGTCTCGGGGATAGCGGCGCAGTTGACACAGATTAGCGGCTTGTCGGCCCGGG
>JAOXRV010000020.1 GCA_025800435.1 Cellvibrionaceae bacterium
CTTTAAGCCAAGCGGAAAAACAGGGGCTTCAGGCATTTATGCAAACTGGCTGTTACGGCTGCCATAACGGCGCCTTGCTGGATGGCTCGTCTTTTCAAAAGATTGGGCTGGCTAAGCCCTTCCCGAATACACGGGATTTGGGTCGATTTTTGATTACGGGTGCGGCGGCGGATAAGTTTGTGTTTAAGGTGCCCTCACTGCGGGATGTGTCTCGCAGTGCGCCCTATTTTCACGATGGCAGCGCTAAAACCTTGGAGCAAGCCATTGTGGCAATGGCCTGGCATCAGCTGGGTATTAGCCTGGATGCCGAGCGAGTGGCCAGCATTGCCACCTTCTTACGCGCGCTGGAAAATACCAAGCGGCTGCAATAGGCGGGTCAGCTTGGCTTTGTTGTGCCCAGGGTACCTCTGAGTAACTCAATATCTGGCAAGTTTTCGGCAACCTCTTGGTAGCTATTACTGCGGCACAGCACTTGGGTGACCACTGGCAGCGGCTCGGCCCATATTTCGGGTAGGTCTGCCTCACCACTTGTGACAATGGGGTATGCGAGTTTTTCTACTGGCGGGCAGAAGTCGGCAGCCACACCGGGCTTATTGCCCCGGGCATCTATTCGGTACCAGCCA
>JAOXRV010000689.1 GCA_025800435.1 Cellvibrionaceae bacterium
CCGGGGCGCATCATGCGGTAGATTTCGACCAACGCTTCCAACTCGGTGCGAGTGGGGTCGACGCGCAGGGTATCGGACATAAATGGACCGCAGTCCAGCTCATTGGTATACAGGGTCTGCAGGTTTTCTACCTTGCCCTCAACCAGTGCGTCCAATACTTCTTCGGTAATTTCGGTATTACATTCGAACAGTAACTCGCCGGTATTGGCATCGGCCACATCGCGGGCGATGGCGCGGCCCAGCATATAGCTGCGCGGCACTTCCAACTCGGTCACACCGCCTTCTTCCAGCTGGCGAATGTGGCGGGCGGTAATACGGCGGCCCTCTTCAACCACGATATTGCCGTCGTTGTCTTTGATATCGAAGGTGGCCACATCACCGCGCAGGCGCGATGGCACCAGCTCAAGGCGGGCGCCCTCTTCACCGATCTGGGTGAAGCTGCTGGTTTCAAAGAACATCTCCAGCATTTGCTCGGTGGTAAAGCCCAGCGCGCGCAGCAGAATACTGGCGGGCAGCTTGCGGCGGCGGTCGATACGTACGTAAACCAGATCTTTGGGGTCGAATTCAAAATCCAACCATGAACCACGGTAGGGAATTACCCGGGCGGAGTACAGCAACTTACCGGAGCTGTGGGTCTTGCCCTTGTCGTGGTCAAAGAACACACCTGGGGAACGGTGCAACTGGGAAACAATAACCCGCTCGGTGCCGTTGATAACGAAGGTGCCGTTATCGGTCATCAAGGGGATCTCGCCCATGTAAACTTCTTGCTCTTTGATATCTTTGATGGTCTTGTTGGAAGACTCTTTATCGTAGATGATCAAACGCACTTTTACGCGCAGTGGCACGGCGTAGGTCACGCCGCGCAGCACACACTCGCCCACATCAAAGGCGGGCTTACCCAGCACATAGGAGACGTACTCTAAGGCGGCGTTGCCAGAGTAGCTAACAATTGGAAACACGGACTTAAAGGCCGCGTGTAGACCGTAATCCAGGCGCGCTTCAGGCGAGGCATCGGCCTGGGTGAACTTTCGATAGGAATCCAGTTGGATCGCCAGGAGGAAAGGGACATCCATGACGGGCGGCAACTTGCCGAAATCCTTACGGATACGTTTTTTCTCAGTATATGAGTAAGCCATCTATATTCCCCAGCTTGTAAACGACTTTGCGTCTTAAAGTGCGCAAGCACTTTTTGTTTGCGTGGTTTTTGCCCGCAGCCTCAACCTGCTGCTTGGTACTGCGCGAGCCCGGCAATAAGGCTCGTGGGGGGCGTTATACCAACCCCAAAACTTCGCTGTGCTCGATTGCACAAAGTATTAATACTTTTGAGCTGCGCCCATTAATACCAATAATTTGTTCAACCTTTGGTCTGCCACCAACAGCAGCACCTTGCACTTTGACGCCTGTATCCTTTACTGTTTTTAGAGCTGAAGGCTTCTTCAACAAAAGCGCTTCAACAACAATCAACTCACAAAAATCTGGCGTCAAAAACCCGTTTTTAGAAAACGGAAAAAGGCCGGCAAGTATTTTCACTTGCCAGCCTCAGGTTCTAATTAATTATTAGAACCTTACCCATACTGAGCGAATTACTTCAGCTCAGCAGAAGCGCCTGCTTCTTCCAGGGCCTTAACAGCTTCTTCGGCGTCTTCCTTAGATACACCCTCTTTAATTGGGCAAGGAGCACCTTCAACCAGAGCCTTGGCTTCTTTCAGGCCAAGACCGGTCAAGCCGCGAACAGCTTTAATGGCGTTAACTTTCTTGTCGCCAGCAGAAGTCAGAATTACGTCGAATTCGGTCTTCTCTTCAGCGGCGCCACCAGCGTCGCCACCGGCAACAGCTACAGCGGCAGCAGCGGCGGTTACGCCAAACTTCTCTTCCATTGCTTCGATCAGCTCAACAACGTCTTTTACAGACATCTCAGCAACGGCATTGATGATATCGTCTTTAGATAGAGACATTTTTCAATTCCTATATTTTGGTCGGCACGCTTTCGCGGCCAAAAATCAATTACATTAAACGAAACAGAGCCCTTGGCGCGGAGGCCTAGGCAATAGGGGCTTATGCCGCCTCTGCTTCTTTCTGGTCGCGAATGGCCGCAATAGTGCGTACCAATTTGCCAGCAGCTGCTTCTTTCATAACGCTCATCAGCTTCGCAATCGCCTCGTCGTAAGTTGGCAAGCTTGCCAACAATTTAACGTCGGTGATCGCGCCTTCGAAGGCCGCAGTCTTGAGCTCAAGCTTGTCGTTCTCTTTGGCGAAATCACTAAGGATACGCGCGCCGGCACCTGGGTGCTCGTTAGAGAATGCAATAATGCTTGGGCCAACCAGACTGTCGCTCAGACATTCGTAGTCAGTACCTTCCAGAGCGCGCTTAGCCAGCGTGTTACGAACGACTTTTAACCATACACCGTTCTCACGCGCGAGCTTACGCAGGGCTGTCATGTCATTTACTTCGACGCCGCGTGAATCGGCGACGACTGCAGACTGAGCAGCTTGAGCAGCTTCCTGGACTTCCGCGACAATCGCTTTTTTGTCTTCAAGTCCTAATGCCACAAGATTTCTCCTGGATTTGATTAACCTGTTACCATTTACACAGCTTGGGCCAATCGTTACTTCACCCCCGGCGAGCCGAGGAGTTTTCGGTGATCAAATCCAGCTAAAACTGAATTGGGTCTCACCGTCTGCGTAGGGTGGTGGATTAAGCCTTGGCAGTGCCGCAGCCCCTACGGTCTTTGACGGCCTAGCTCGGGCGAACCCTCGCTAGACCCCAAAGTTCTGGTTCAAGCCGCTTACAGGTCTAAGCTGGCCTGGTCGATGGTAATGCCTGGGCCCATAGTGGTGCTCAGGGATACCTTCTTCAAAAATACGCCTTTGGCAGAAGCGGGCTTGGCCTTTTTCAGGTCGGCCAGCAGGGCTTCCAGGTTTTCTTTGATCGCAGCAACGTCAAAGCCAACCTTGCCAATACCGCCGTGGATAATGCCGCCCTTGTCAGCGCGGTAGCGCACCTGACCGGCCTTGGCATTTTTAACCGCAGTGGCTACATCGGGGGTAACGGTGCCGGTTTTGGGGTTGGGCATCAGACCGCGGGGGCCTAAGATCTGACCCAACTGACCAACAACGCGCATGGCAGCGGGGTCGGCGATCACTACGTCGAAATCCATATTGCCGGCTTTAACGTCGGCAGCCAGCTCGTCCATACCAACGATATCGGCACCGGCTTCTTTAGCGGCGTCGGCGTTGGCACCCTGGGTAAATACGGCTACACGTACGTCTTTACCAGTACCGTGGGGCAGTGAAGTCGCGCCGCGCACAGCCTGGTCAGATTTACGTGGGTCAATGCCGAGGTTGATGGCGGCATCAACGGTCTCGGAGAATTTAACGGTAGACAGTTCTTTAAGCAGGGCAACGGCTTCGTCGATGCTGTACTGCTTAACGGGGTCTACTTTTTCTTTCATTAAGCGCTGACGCTTTGATAACTTAGCCATTACACAACACCCTCAGTTTCCAGACCCATGGCACGCGCAGAACCGGCGATGGTGCGCACAGCGGCGTCCATATCAGCGGCGGTCAAGTCGGGATCCTTAGCGGTAGCAATTTCTTCCAACTGGGCGCGAGTTACTTTACCAACCTTCTCGGTGTTAGGACGGCCAGAGCCGCTCTTGATACCGGCTGCTTTTTTCAGCAGGAAAGAAGCTGGCGGGGTTTTCATGGTGAAGGTGAAGCTGCGATCGTTATATACGCTGATCACAACCGGCACGGGTGCACCATTTTCCAGGTTCTGGGTCTGGGCGTTAAAGGCCTTACAGAATTCCATGATGTTTACACCGTGCTGACCCAGCGCGGGGCCAACTGGTGGACTGGGGTTGGCACCACCGGCGGGTACCTGCAGCTTAATATAAGCTTCAACTTTCTTAGCCATTATAGACTCCTTAATTTGGGTTAAGCGCCTCGGGCACGGTGGCTCTATACATTACCGCCGGCCGTCTTAGGCTCCCCTTTTCTACGCTGCAGCAATGCAAACCGTAGAGACGCAAAAACCCCTATCGCCTCGGGCGAAAGGGGGAATGTTGAAACCGCTGCCAGCAGCGGCTTCGAAAACCGTGGTTAAGTCTTCTCGACCTGACCGAATTCCAGCTCCACCGGAGTAGAGCGACCGAAGATCAGCACCGCAACCTGCAGGCGACTCTTCTCGTAGTTAACTTCCTCAACAACACCGTTAAAGTCGTTGAAGGGGCCGTCGATAACCCGAACCATCTCGCCTGGCTCGAACACAGTCTTGGGCTTGGGCTTATCGACAGAGTCGTCAACCCGCTGCAAAATTTGCTCGGCTTCTTTTTCAGTAATCGGCGCGGGGCGATCCGCGTTGCCACCGATAAAACCCCTCACCCGAGGGGTATCTTTTACCAAGTGCCAGCTGTCGTCGGTCAGCTCCATTTGCACCAGCACATAGCCGGGGAAGAACTTGCGCTCGGACTTGCGCTTTTGACCGCCGCGCATCTCCACCACTTCTTCGGTGGGCACTAGAATTTCGCCAAACTCATCCTGCATGTCGTGCAGCTCAATCCGCTCTTTGAGCGCAGCCGCTACTTTTTTTTCATAGCCTGAATAGGCGTGAACCACATACCAACGCTTTGCCATGGGCCACCTTTATCCTATGATCAACGAGGCCAACCAGCCCAGGAAGGTATCGAGCAGCCACAGGATAAAGCCCATGACGATCACTACCGCCACAACAATCAATGTTGTCTGGTTGGTTTCCTGGCGAGTGGGCCATACAACCTTGCGCACTTCGACCAGAGATTCTTGTAACAGCGAGTAAAAGCCGTGCCCCTTGGCGGTATTAACCGCAACAAACAGGGCGACCGCACCCAGGGCCACCAGACCCAGCACGCGATACAGTAGCGCTTGCTCAGCAAAATAAGAGTTTCCAACTACACCGACAGCAACGAGCGCCAGCACCAACACCCACTTTAGGGCGTCGAAACGAAACTCAACCGGTTCAGCTTTTGCATTCATAGTCTAGGAAACCCTTCCAGCTGCACTGCAGCCATAAAATGGCAGGCCACGAGGGACTCGAACCCCCAACTTTCGGTTTTGGAGACCGACGCTCTACCAATTGAACTAGTGGCCTAAAAACAACATTGCGCGGCGGCGCACCGCCGCGCTAAAGATCAGCGATTATTAGTCGAGGATCTTAGATACAACACCAGCACCAACCGTACGGCCACCTTCGCGAATGGCGAAGCGCAGACCTTCGTCCATGGCGATGGGGCAGATCAGGGTAACGGACATCTGTACGTTATCGCCTGGCATTACCATTTCAACGCCTTCGGGCAGCTCACAGGCACCGGTTAC
>JAOXRV010000027.1 GCA_025800435.1 Cellvibrionaceae bacterium
GCGCGACAGCGGTTGCAACAATAATGTTAATTGGCCGCCGCAGGGCAATTGCAAACGCTGCCGCTCTTGGTCGCTGGCACCGTAACTGCGCAGCTCTGGCTGGGCGGGGAAATTATCCTGCAAGCGCTCAAGCAGATCCTCTTCGATACAGCCACCTGAAACCGAACCCCAAAAGCGGCCATCGTCGCTTAACACCAAAAACGAGCCGGGCGGGCGCGGCGAGCTGCCGTAGCTGGCCACCACGGTTATTAAACACAATTTAGCGCCTTGCTCGACCGCCGCGCGGGCGGCCTGTAAAATTTCTTCGGCCTCGCTACGCATGGCTAACTTAAGCGCAGTGGCAAATCGCGCAAACGTTTGCCACTGGCGGCAAAAATAGCATTGGCCACCGCCGCCGCCAGCGGCGGCACACCCGGCTCACCAGCACCCGAAGGGGCCTCGCTGCTGGGCACAATGGCCACCTCGACCTCGGGGCTTTCATTTAAGCGCAGCAGCGGGTAATCGTGAAAATTACTCTGCTCGACGGCACCGTCTTTTAAGGTGATCTCACCGTTAAGGGCAGCACTTAAGGCAAACACAATACCCCCTTCCATCTGCGCCTTGACAGTATCGGGGTTAACCACTTGGCCGCAGTCCGCCACACAGTAGACCTTGTGCACTTTGGGCTGCCCGCCCACTATGGAAAGCTCGGCCACCTGGGCTACATAGCTGTTAAAACTAAACACACTGGCCAGGCCTAAATAGCGGCCCTTGGCGGCCAGCTCGGCGCGCTGTTGCCAGTTGCTCAGCTGGGCCACCTTATTAAGCACAGCCGCCAAACGCGGATTGTTTTTGGTGTGGGCAAGGCGAAAGGCGAGTGGATCTTGCCCCGCGGCTAAGGCCAACTCGTCGATAAAACTCTCGGTAAAAAAGCCGCTAAAGGAATGCCCAACCGAGCGCCAATAACCCAGGCGCAAACCCGGGTCTACGGTGGTTTGCCACACCTGTTTATTGGCGCAATCGTAATCTTCCCACAGGCCTTCAACGCTGCTGCTGTCCACCTTCCAGTCTTCAAATACGCCGTAACCACGTTTGCTTAGCCAGTCGGCAAAGGCATTGGGGATAAATTGGGGCAGCACCGCCTCCAAAATATGGTCGACAGTGTAAGCCATAATATTGGGGCCAACGCGGTTCACATCCCAAGCTTGAATGCGACCTTGGCTATCGAGCACGGCCCGATAGCGGGCAGCACTGGCGGGGCGATAGTAGTCGTTTTGGATATCGTCTTCGCGGCTGAACAGCAGCTGCACCGGCTCGCCACTGGCCTTGGCAATGGCCACCGCCTCGGCCACATAATCCTGGTTGCTGCGACGACCAAAACCGCCACCCATATAAGTGCTGTGTACACGAATATTATCGCGCTTTACATCGCAAAACTCGGCAGCCATGGCCTGGCTCAAGTCCGGTGCCTGGGTCGGCACCCACACATCGGCCACGTCTTTTTGCAGCCACACGGTACAGTTCATGGGTTCCATGGTGGCGTGTGCTAAAAACGGCGCGTAATAGTCGGCCGTGATAATCTTGTCGGCGCCCGCAAACACCGCATCGGTATCGCCACTGGTAAAGGCCTGCTGGCCACGCTGATCGAGGGCGGCATTAAACTGCTGCCTGATAGCGGGGCTGGACTGTTTGACCAGCTCGGGCAACTGCCACTGCACCACCAATTGAGTCAGGGCTTTTTTGGCCTGCCAATGGTGCTCGGCCAAGACCGCCACGCCATTAAATATTTCCACTACTGCTACCACACCGTGCAAACTTTTTAGCTCGTCGCCGTTGTGGCTTTTAACGGTGCCGCCAATCACCGGACAGCGCAGCAGCGCCGCTTTTTTTAAATTGGGGATATTGGCATCGCTGTTATTGATCACACTGGTGTGGCCGGGGATTTGCGGGCTGCCCACATCGATACCAAAGCGCGCCTGCCCGGTAATTTTAGCCATTGCATCAAGGCGCTTATTGTACTGACCAATAAAGCGAAACTTGCTCTGGGGTTTGAGGTTGACCGCTTGCGGCGCAGGCAGGGTTTGAGCCAGCTCGACAAAATCACCTAGGCTGTAAGCTTTTGAAGCCAGCCAGATTTTACCGTCACGTAAATGCAGGCTGCCGCGATCCATATTGAGTTTTTCCGAGGCCGCATCCAGCAGCAGCTCACGCGCCATCGCCGCGGTTTGGCGCAGCGGCTGGTAGTGGGCATAAATGCTGGTGCTGCCGCCGGTGACCTGCATATCAAAGATGGGGTTTTTGTAATCCTCGTGCGCACCGCCATGCAAAATTTGAATTTGCTCGGGCGGAGTATTTAACTCTTCGGCAATTAGGGTAGCAAGGCCGGTGTTGATACCCTGGCCCATCTCGGCCCTGGGTACAAAAAACGTAATTACCCCAGCCGGGCTAATTTGTAACACTCCGGCGCAGTTTAAAGCCTGGGCCTGGCTGTATAAATAGGGCTTGTCGCCAGCCGCTGCAGGCATCGCCAGCAACAGACCGCCGGCACCCATCATTTTCAGAAAGCTGCGTCGCGCTATAGGCATCTTGGCTTCACTCACTGGGACACCTCCTGCACCTTGGGATCAAATTGCTGCACGCCGCTGGCGGCTAAACTTTTGATCGCCTTGCGAATGCGCGGGTAGGTGCCACAGCGGCATAAGTTGCCGCTCATGGCGGCGTCGATATCGTCATCGCTGGGTTTGGCGTTTGTGGCCAGCAGCGCACTGGCCGACATAATTTGCCCTGGCTGGCAGTAGCCGCACTGGGGCACATTGTGCGCCAGCCAAGCCTGCTGCACAGGGTGCAACTGCTCGCCCTGGGCCAGGCCCTCAATCGTGGTTACCGCGCGCCCGGCCACCGCCGCCAGCGGCATTACGCAACTGCGCGTGGCGGCGCCATCAATATGCAGAGTGCAGGCCCCGCACAGACCCTTGCCACAACCAAACTTACTGCCGCTGAGGCCGAAGTGTTCACGCACCACCCACAATAGGGGGGTATCCGGGGGCAGATCCGCATCGACCTGCTGACCGTTGAGAGTAAAAGAAATCATGGCTAACCTGGCTTGTTTTTTGGCGCTTATGGTGGCGCTTTTATTGTGCTTTAAAAGACGCCCACAGCTGCGGGCAACAAAACCAGTGTAATTCACAAATCAAGCGTTTTACCTGGGGTTTAACCCTTCTTTACCACGTGTTAATACGCTGCCAACAACTGCTCCACCATCGCCGCCGCCGGTACCGACAAACCGTGCTGGCGCCGGCTTAGCACCACCACCCGACGCTTAAATACCGGGCCGCTGAGCGGCTTACAGACCAGGCCCATCTGTTGCATTTGGGTTTGGCAAAAGCCCGGTACCACACACAGCCCCAGGCCCTCGGCGGCCATGCGTCCGACGGTGGTGAGCTGGTTGGCCTCGTAGATGCGTGCGGGCACCGCATTTTGCTCGGCCATTAAGGTATCGATACCGCGGCGAAAACCCGAGCGCGCATTGAGGCTGATAAACGGGTGACGGGCCAGATCTTGCCAATTAATACTGCGCTTGCCCCCCAACTCATGGCCCGGCAACAGGGCCGCCACCGCCCGGTCGCTAAACAGCGTGCGCTGTTCGATCTCCTCCGGGGTACCCTGCTCAAAGGCAATGCCCAGCTCTACCCGGCCAGAGCGCACCGCCTCCAGCACATCCTCCATCACAATATCCTCAAGGCTGAGGTCGATCTCCGGGTGTTGCTGCTGAAAGCGCGCCATTAACGCCGGAAACTCACTGGCGGCAAAGGACGGCATGCAGGCCATAGCCAGCCGCCCCCGGCGCAGAGCAAAGCGGTTGTGCATCTCATCGAAGGCATTGTCCCAATCCTCCAATAAGCGCCGCGCCAATGGGTAAAAGGCCTCGCCCTCGGGGCTTAGGTGCAAACTGCGGGTGCTGCGGGCAAACAGGGGCCCGCCCAGTTGCTCTTCCATTTTGCGGATGGTGATACTCAGGGCCGGCTGGGATAGGTGCAGCTCGCCACAGGCCCCGGCAAAACTGCGGTGCTTACACACCGCCACAAACGCCCGCAGCTGTTTATGGGTAAACGACATATATTTATATTACTTATTAATAAAGAATATATTTAAATTTGATAAATGATACTAAATGGCCGATGCTAGGCCAACTTTTCTACTCCTATCAAAACCCGTTACTAAAGAGGGGGGACTATGTCCGGTTTTAATAAGGTGGTCGGCAGCTACGCAGAAGCCATGGCTGGCCTGGAAGACGGCATGACCGTAATCGCCGGCGGCTTTGGCCTGTGCGGTATTCCCGAAGGCTGTATCGCCCAGATCAAAAAGATGGGCACCAAAAATTTGACCTTTGTTTCCAACAACTGCGGCGTCGACGGCTTTGGCCTGGGCATTCTGCTGGAAGACAAGCAGATCAAAAAAATGGTCTCTTCCTACGTGGGCGAGAACAAACTGTTTGAAGAGCAGCTGCTGGCCGGCGAACTGGAAGTGGAGCTGACCCCCCAGGGCACCCTGGCCGAGAAAATGCGCGCCGGCGGCGCGGGCATTCCCGCGTTTTACACCGCCACCGGCTACGGCACCCCCGTCGGCGAAGGCAAAGAGGTGCGCGAGTTTGATGGCCGCCAGTACATTATGGAAGAAGCCATCCGCGGCGACTACGCCATTGTTAAAGGCTGGAAGGCCGACACCTACGGCAATGTTATCTACCGTCACACCGCCCAAAACTTTAACCCCATGGCCGCCACCGCCGGCAAGATTACCATTGTGGAAGTTGAAGAAATTGTTCAGCCCGGCGAGCTGGACCCCAGCCAAATTCACACCCCAGGCATTTATGTTGACCGCCTGATTCAGGGTGAATTTGAAAAACGTATCGAACAACGCACCGTGCGCGCATAAGGAGGATTGATCATGGCTTTATCACGTGAACAACTGGCAATGCGTGTCGCCCAAGAACTGCAAGACGGCTACTACGTAAACCTCGGCATCGGCATCCCCACCCTGGTGGCCAACTATGTGCCCGAGGGCATGGAGGTAATGCTGCAATCTGAAAACGGCCTGCTCGGCATGGGCCCCTTCCCCAGCGAGGACGAAGTGGACGCCGACATGATTAACGCCGGCAAACAAACCGTTACCGCCAGCACCGGCGCCTCTATTTTTAGCTCGGCCGAATCCTTCGCCATGATTCGCGGCGGCCACGTCGACCTGACCGTACTGGGTGCCTTTGAGGTAGACGTCAGCGGCAATATCGCCTCGTGGATGATTCCCGGCAAACTGATTAAAGGCATGGGCGGCGCCATGGATCTGGTGGCCGGTGCCGATAATATTATCGTCACCATGACCCACGCCGACAAGCACGGCAACAGCAAACTGCTGGACGCCTGCACCCTGCCCCTAACCGGCGCCGGCTGTATTAAAAAGGTGGTGACTGACCTGGCCTATATCGAAATTGAAGACGGCCAATTTATCCTCAAAGAGCGCGCCCCCGGCGTTAGCGTTGAGGAAATTGTCAGCAAAACCGCCGGCAAAATGATCGTGCCCGATCATGTGCCCGAGATGGATGTGTAAGTTTTAGCAGTACCAGTTTTACTTTTCCGTACCTAGGGTACCTCTGAATAACTCGATGATGCTCAGCGGGACCCTAAAGCGTACAGCTGCAAGGCGCGTTGCGCAGTGAATGCCGACCGCCTTTACAAGCAGCGCAACACCGCAGATGTGCGCTTTAGGGCCCGCCCTGCGGGGCCTTGAGGCAAAGGCGCTAGCTGTGTTGCTCACTCTCGACGTGCGCCCAGCATGCCTTCGAGCGAGCGCCTTGCTAGCGCCTTTGCCTCAAGGCCTGAGCGTCATCGAGTTATTCAGAGGTGCCCTTGTTGAGCAGTGTGTAACTTTTTAGCAATAGGCCCTGCTAACAGCGTAGAATAGGAAAGCTTAAC